>JAYUQN010000478.1:0-3980 GCA_043756725.1 Saprospiraceae bacterium | reverse complement strand
CAAGAACTGGCAGGGCGTGTTGACGGCGGGTGAGGCCGGTGAGGCTGGCTCATGGCGCCTGGTGTTCAAGGTAATCAAAATATCTCTAAAATCTTACCCTAAATCTTTGCTTAACTAAAGTGCCAAATTAGAATTAATTCTTTCTTGTCGAGCAAAGGTAGTATTTTTGTGAAAAATATGGTACACCCCGATAGAAGCGGGAAAATTTCTATAAAATCAAAAATAGTTCATTTATGCAAAACAAACAAATACGCCTTGCTGCTCGTCCAGTAGGCTTACCCAACGCATCAAATTGGGAGACTGTGGTTGAAGAATTACCCCCCCTCAGTACAGACGATGTTTTGGTGAAAAATCATTACATTTCACTTGACCCCGCCATGCGTGGGTGGATGAATCTTGGAAAATCCTATATTCGCCCCGTTGAAATTGGGGAAGTGATGCGGGCAGGTGCTGCGGGTGAAGTGGTAGCTTCTGAAAACCCTAAATATAATGTGGGTGATTTTGTCTCAGGTTCGGCAGGCGTTCAAGAATATTATGTTGCCAAACAAGGGAAAGGTTTGATTAAAATAGACACCCGCCTTGCGCCCGTTTCAAGTTGGTTAGCGGCTTTGGGTATGACAGGTATGACCGCTTATTTCGGTTTATTGGAAGTGGGTCAGCCTAAAGCGGGTGAAACCGTTGTTGTCTCTGGTGGTGCAGGGGCAGTAGGTTCAGTTGTTGGTCAGATTGCTAAAATTAAAGGTTGTCGGGTAGTGGGCATAGCCGGCGGTCAAGACAAAGTAGAGTATATGATAGACCAATTGGGCTATGATGATGCCATAGATTATAAAGCAGGCAATCTTCGTATAGCCTTGAAACAGGCTTGCCCAGAAGGCATTGATGTCTATTTTGACAATGTAGGCGGTGAAACCTTAGATGCCTGTTTGTCTCTATTGAAATTGCATGCCCGTATCCCGATTTGTGGCGCCATTTCACAATATAACAGCACGGAAGGCGTAGCAGGTCCTAAAAATTACATGTCGCTTTTGGTCAATCGTGCCCGTATGGAAGGTTTTGTGGTTTTTGACTATGCCAATCGTTATCAAGAAGCCGCTATACAGATGGGCACTTGGATGCGGGAAGGTAAGTTGAAATCCATAGAGCATATCGTACAAGGGACAGTTGAAGATTTTCCTGAAAGTTTACTGCTGTTGTTTGGGGGTGATAAAATTGGAAAGTTACTCTTGAAAATAGCTTAACAACTGACAATGGATAATTTACAATGGACAACGCACAATAGGCATGTCCGTTATATACATCCTATTTTCTCATCATATTGGTGCAGAGCACCCCAATATTTGTAGGAATTTATATTTGTTTCCTATTCCAAAGGTGCGTAGCACTGTGATATTTGAAGCAAAAACATGCTTTTTACCAATATTTCGGTGCTACGCACCTTTGAAACAAATCTAACTTACGAACATTTGCTACAAATATTGTGGTGCTCTGCACCAATATGATGAAAAAATAAGATGTGTATAACGGACATGCCTATAGTGCGTTGTCCATTGTAAATTGTCCATTGTAAATTGTCCATTCTCCGTTGTAAAGATTAACTTTGCGTTTTTTAACAGCGCATTCAAAAAATAATGATAACCAAGACTTTACCATTAAAAATAATACTGATGGGATTGATTTTTACAGCATGTAAAAATTTTAATCAACCCATAGGCAGCAATAAGCCGCTGGCAGCAGTTTATAACAAGTCTTTGTATTTGAGTGATATGGAGGGCATGTTTCCAGAAAATGCGTCTAAGACCGATAGTTTACAAATTATCAATGCGTATGTGGACAGATGGATACGAGACAATATTATCATGATAGAAGCGGAACGCAATGTGCCTAAAGATTTGAACATTGATGAATTGCTGAAAAAATACCGTGAATCCTTGATTTTGAACAGTTATGAAGAGCAATTGACTAAAACGGATTTGGAAACAAAGATTTCAGAAGAAGAATTGAAAGATTTTTATGAAAAAAACAAAGAGCAATATCAGTTACAAACACCCATTGTCCGTTGTTATTTTATGAAAATTCCGAAACCAACCCCTCAGTCAGACAGTATTCAAAAGTGGTGGAATAGTCCAAAGTCCAATGAAAATTTGAAAAAAATGCAGGATTACGCCCGCAAAAGTGCCAAAAACTATATTCTCGAAGATTCGATTTGGACAAGGGCAGATGATATTGTGAAAATGTTGCCCAAAGGAACTCTTTCAGGAGACAATATTGACAGTGGGAAAGAATTGACGATGAAAGATGATGATTTTCAATACTACCTGCGCATCTTAGGCGTTATTAATCAGAAAGAAATTGCGCCTTTTTCATACATAAAAGAGCAAGCCTCAAAGTTTATTTTACACCAGCGAAAAATCCAACTGATAGAAAAGAAAAAACAAGAGATGTATGATTTGGAAATGAAAAAGAATAATGTAAAAATATATCCGTATTAAATTTTAATAAATGAAAAAACTGTTTTCAATACTTGCATTAGTCGCTTGTTTTTGCCAAAGTGCTTGGTCTCAAGCGGAATTGATAGACAAAGTAGTTGCCAAAATCGGGGACGAGTATATTTTACTCTCTGAAATCGAAGAGCAATTTGCATCTGCCAAAGAGCAAAAAGCGGGCTTGCCTGACAATTATCGCTGTATGATTTTTGATCAAATTTTAGTCAATAAATTGATACTTAATCAAGCCAAGATTGACTCTGTGTTGGCAAAAGATGAAGATGTTGAAACCCAATTGACGGCTCGTTTTGATAAAATATTGGACTATATGGGTGGCAATATTGAGCAATTTATTCAATATTATGGTCAAACACCTGAAGCCATGAAAGAGCAAATGCGGGAAGATATGCGTGACCAGCTGATTGTGGAAAAAATGAGAGCTAAAATTTTATCTGACATCATCGTCACGCCTTCAGAAGTGCGTACTTTTTTTGATAAAATTCCAAAAGATAGTTTGCCTTATTTCAATCAAGAAGTTGAAATAGCAGAAATTATATTGAAACCTAAACCCAATGAGGTAGAAAAAGAGAAAGCCAAAAAACAATTGGAAGACCTGCGCGACCAAATTGTGAATGGGAAAAAACCCTTTGAAGAGTTGGCTAAAAAATACTCGCAAGACCCCGGTTCTGGGCGTGAAGGCGGCGATTTGGGTTGGGCAAAGCGGGGTAAATTTGTTCCAGAGTTTGAAGCACAGGCTTTTAGGCTTGAAGAAGGAGGCATGTCTAATGTCTTTGAATCAGATTTTGGTTTTCATATTTTGCAATTGATTGAAAGACGTGGTAATAATATTCATTGTCGGCACATCCTTATCAAACCTGAATTGACCGATGCCGATTTTGAAAAAGCTAAACACACATTGGATTCGGTGCGCCTTGCCGTTTTGAGAGACTCTATGAATTTTTCTTATGCTGTGAAAACATATAGCGATAAAAACACACAAAGCTATCACAGTGATGGGCGTATGACCAACCCTGCCAGTGGTAATAATACTTTTGAAACCAGAGACCTTGACCCTGATACTTATTTTGCCGCCGATACTATGAAAATTGGACGCATTTCAGCACCTATGGAAGTTACAGGACAATCGGGTGAAAAATATTATCGTGTTGTGAAATTGCTGTCAAAATCATCACCGCATAAAGCAAATTTGCTACAGGACTACAACAAAATTCAGTCCGCAGCCGTAGAATCTAAGAAAAATGATAGAATCATCAGATGGATTGAAGATAAATCACAAAATACGTATATCAGCGTTGACCCACTTTTCAAATATTGCTCCAATCTTGACAAATGGGGGAAGAAAGCAAAGCCTTAATTTTTTTACAAATTATTTGGCATGTTTCATTTTGTTTAAAAAGTAGGTTACACTTTTTTTTTCCGAGCAAAGATTTAGGGTAAGTTTTTTGATAAAATTTGATTGAGTTTTGATTTTTTTTG
>JAYUQN010000477.1:0-3984 GCA_043756725.1 Saprospiraceae bacterium | reverse complement strand
TCTCTAAAAAAGCCTTAGCAACCCCCTTCCCCTCTCCGTAGGAGTCCCTATGGGAGAAGGGGAGTACATTGCGAAATAGTTTGAATTTTTGAACTTTTTTCATAAAAATAATTCTGGAAAACGAACTTTTGCAACGACTTCGCAATGTACTCCCCTTCTCCCATAGGGACTCCTACGGAGAGGGGAAGGGGGTTGCTAAGGCTTTTTTAGAGATTAGGAAATCTCTGAAATAAACATTATTCGCATAAAAAACAGATTGCTAAATATCTACGCCTTGCCGTTAAGCTACTACCCTATTTTCTTCATATTGCAAAACGGTTGCTTTGGGTAAAGTAAAATAAAAAGTAGTGCCCATACCCTCTTGTGATTCTAACCATAAACGCCCACCGTAGGTTTCAACAATACGGGTACAGAAAGACAAGCCGATGCCCGTGCCTTCATATTCTGATTGACCGTGTAACCGCCTAAACATGGCAAACACATCTTTTTGATGTAGGGCAGGAATACCAATACCATTGTCTTTTACAGAATAGACAACATCACCATTAGGTGCTTTTTCCGCATTGATTTCAATAATTGGATGGGGGCTTTTATTGTATTTTATGCCATTGCCAACCAAATTTTGAAATAAATGGGTCATTAATGAAACGTGCGCTTTGATAACGGGAAGGTTTTCATAAATAATTTCTGCCCCTTTTTCTTGAATGACATTTTGCAAATTCATGCCCGCTAAAAAGACACTTTTATTCAATTCAACTTCCATTGGCTCACCTAAATTTTTATCAATTTTAGAATAATTCAACAAATCTTCAATTAAACGAGCCGATTGAGCCGCATTGCTTTTGATATAGTTGAAATACTCGCGGTCAGTTTCATCAAATTTTGCTTGATTGCGACGCTCAAAAAGCTGTGAAAAAGACATAATACCTCGAATGGGGGCTTTCAAATCGTGGGAAGCAATATGGGCAAACTCTGTCAATTCTCTATTACTTTTCTCTAATTGATGCGCATAATCTTGCAATTTCATTTCACTCTCATTCACTTTAGAGAGGGCAAACTGTAAAGCAGAATCGTGCCCTTGCATCTTTTCTTCGAGCATTTTATTGCGCTCATTTATCAGGCGTTTGTTTTCTTCTAAAGCTTGAATCATTCGGGCTTGATTGCTTTCACTTTGCACATTCATCAAACTAAATCTATGGGCAATGGCAAAAGACAAAAACATGGCTTCGAGGGAAATACCCAAATGTAAAGAAAAGACAGTAAAATAATTGTGAGGCACCATACCTCTACTTTCAAGAATAAAAACACCTGTTGTGAAAGATAAGCATATCCAACCTACCATGCAATAGAGGGTATAGGGTACGCCTTTGCGCCACATTTTGTAACCTATAACAGCCACCAAAGTAACCGCAATTGGGCTTGAAAAATAAATCATATAAATACTCAATTCCCAAAAACCAAACAATGTGATGATGATATTCAAGCTATAAAAAATATACATGAGCTGAATAAAACTATGAAAACGTGGAAGATTTTCTTTAATATTTAGAAACTTGACGATAAAAAACAAACCCAATAGGCTGGCTAAAGCCTGTAAAATCATGAGATAATCATTTACGTAAGGTGCATTTCGTGTCAAAAACTCTAATAAATAACCCTTATACCATAATAAATAACCGCCGATACTAACCAAGTAGGCGCTATAGATAAGGTATATGGATTCTTTAAGTTTGGTATAGACAAAACAGTTGTACAAAATGAATGCTAAAATAATTCCTATAAAAATGCCTGTGAGTAAATCGTCACGATGATATTCTCTGATGAGACCTTTACTTGTTCCAACACGTAGCTCAACATCACTGGGCCACTTTACTTTTACACAGAGTAAATAGACTTTTGGGGTTTCAGAGGGTTTTAGGGCAAAGGTCAATTTATTGACATCTAAAGCGCGTGAAGCAAAAGGCAAAAGTTGCCCAGATTGGTGCAATTGGGTCATCAAACCATTTTCAACAACATAAAGCGTTGCTGTATCAATAGCTGGGAAAAGCGATTCCAAAAAGATGGTCTCTTTGGTTTTATTGTGAAGCGTAAATTTTATCCATGCCTTATCAGTGCTGCGTCCACCTAAAAATATATGGCTTGTTGGGTTTGAACTGAAACCAAGATTGTTCAAAACATCTTGTACCAAAGGATTTTTATCATCCGCTGGACGAATAGCGCATTTATCCCCTATCATAATCAAGGTATCATCCCCTTCAATATTAATCACACTCTGTGTGAAAGCACGGCATAAAGGCGATAAAAAAAACAAAAACCATAAAATATATCTCATTCTTAGAATAATTTTTACACTCATTAAGTTTATAACCCGACGAATTATGAAAAACAAACATTTAATAACATTAATCAAATTTCATACCTTATCAAGCGTGTTCACTATATTTTATCCTATTAATTAAAATACCACTTCAAAACTTGGAAACTCTTTGTACTTTTACAACCGCTTTTCAGTATTATCAAACATCATTTTAGAAAAATTAGGTAACCAATGAATTTGGATTTCAACAACAAAAAAGTGTTAGTTCGGGTAGATTTTAACGTGCCACTCGATAAAAAAACCTTGGCTATCACAGATGACACCCGCATGACTGCCGCCATTCCAACCCTCAAAGCCATTCTGGAAAAAGGCGGTGCTATTATCCTCATGAGCCATTTAGATAGACCTTTGAAAAAACTCAAAGAGGACGGGTCTATTGATATTGAGCGTTTCACGCTTCGTCATTTGGTGAGTCATTTGAGTCAATTATTAGGCAAACCTGTTCAATTTGCCACAGATTGCTTAGGTGAAGAAGCTAAAACGAAGGCAGCTTCCCTCAAAAAAGGAGAAATTTTACTTCTTGAAAATACCCGCTTTTACAAAGGCGAGGAAAAAGGTGATGTGGATATGGCGCAAAAACTGGCTTCTTTGGGTGAAATTTATGTCAATGATGCCTTTGGTACAGCCCATCGCGACCATGCTTCCACAGCCACAATGGCGCGTTTTTTTGACAAGCAGCATAAAACTTTCGGCTACTTGATGCAGTCTGAAATTGATAACGCAGAAAAGGTGTTGAACAATCCTGCCCGACCTTATATCGCTATTATTGGGGGTGCTAAAGTGAGCGATAAAATTTTGATTATTGAAAAATTGGTTGAAATCGTAGATACCCTCATCATCGGTGGCGGTATGGCATATACTTTTATGAAAGCACAAGGCGGCACTATTGGCAACTCGCTTTGCGAAGACGATCGCCTCGACCACGCCCGCATGCTGCTGGAAAAAGCCGCTGCCAGAGGGGTGAAAATGCTACTACCCATTGACTCTATCATAGCCGACAAATTTGACGCAACCGCTCGCACGGGTACGATGCCAAGCGATGCCATCCCTTCGGGTTGGATGGGTTTAGATATTGGTCCCGAAGCGGTAAAATCGTTTTCAAAAGCCCTAAAAAGCTCAAAAACCATATTGTGGAATGGACCCATGGGCGTTTTTGAAATACCGAAATTTGCTACTGGCACTAAAAAAATTGCGCTTTCTGTTGCTGCTGCTACCAAAAAAGGCTCATTTTCACTCGTTGGCGGTGGCGATTCTGTGGCGGCTGTTACGCAAATGGGCTTAGAAGATGAAGTCAGTTATGTGTCAACAGGGGGTGGTGCGATGCTTGAATTTTTAGAAGGCAAAGAGTTGCCCGGTATCGCCGCTATTAAAAATTAGTATGCAGATTTAGGATAAGTTTTTTTGTAAAAAAGCTTATCCTAAATCTTTGCTTGTATATACATGAAACGGGGTAAAATCCCGATAATTTAGCAAAAAAAATGATGCAAAGACGTTGCAGTGCCACGTCTCTACATAGGCAAAATACCTAAAAATGTAATGTGAAATGACGTAGAGACGTTGCACTGCAACGTCTTCGCTTTTCGGGATTTTACCCCGTTTCATGTATA
>JAYUQN010000476.1:0-11334 GCA_043756725.1 Saprospiraceae bacterium | reverse complement strand
TAAAAATTATACCCTTGAAGAAGTTTTTGATGTTTTAAGAAAAAGACATAAGTGACAATAGGTAATATGGGTAATGGGTAATGGGTAATGGGTAATGGGTAATGGGTAATATCGCCAATTAGCGATATTACCCATCACCCATCACCCATTATTATACAGCGGGGGCTAAACTATCATCTTCATCGAAAAAGACGTTGATAGAACGAATAGTGGGTTGAGCATGTAGTTTTGTAACAAGGGCTTGTGAAAATTCCATTTTCCTTAGCGTTACATGATAAAAAGCCTCGAGACCTTCTGTTAAACCCGTATCGCGCAAGCTTATAAGTTTCACATCTTTACAAAAAGGAGATAAAAGATTTGCAAAATCCAACTCGCCAGAATAGGATATTTGTAGAACATGATAGCGGCGGCGAGGTCGTCCAAAATTGGTCAAGGTGAGAAGTAAAATCAAAAAAGATGTAACAAAAGTGGTGAAAACAGCGACCAAATTAAGACCAATGCCGCAAGCCATACCCAATACCAACGACAGAAGTATAAAAACCATATCCATTGTATCTTTCACGGCTGTTCTGAAACGAATGACAGACATGGCTCCCGCCAAACCGAATGCCCTTGCAAGACTGTTGCCAACTACCATAATGACAATTGCCGCAATAATGCTTAATAGCACCAATGAATTGAGAAACGATGCCGAATGATTGGGCTTGCGATAAGCCACCCGATAAACAACAGACAATAGTAGCCCATTGACAAGCGCGAAAAGCAGATTGGTCAATACATCCCAAGATGTGGTGGGAAAGACATTAACGGTTTGAAAATCTTGTATCATTTTTATTCAGTTTTGAAGGTTAAATTTCTTGAATTTTGAGTGTGTTGCGCAAATTATTACTCGGTGTTTCCTCAATTTTACCCCCCCTCAGTATGGACGGTATATTTTGAGCATGAAAATGACCTTTTAACAAATTTTGCACCTTAGATTGAGGATTGATTTCAGGTAAAACCTCCATACACATTCGATATTTTGATAGCCGTCCTTGTGTGAAATTTAACTCTGCCAAAAGTGGTTTCAACCAAGCAGGGCAAGAGCGATTATATTTCACTGTTAATAAAGCCACATTAGGCATGGCAGCTTTCATATTATCCTCTCCAAACAAACTCTCAATGGTTGGGAAAGCAGAACATCGAATATTGCGCTGTATTGTCATTTTAAAATCATTTTCCTTATCATAAATGAGGCTTTTGTAGGGCATTCGTTCATACACTATTTTGAGAACAGGGCGAAGGTTGAAGCGATGAATTTGAAAGAAAAATCGTGAAGCCGCCTCCTTTTTTTTGATTGTCCATAAAAATTCGTTTGAAAAAATATCACCACGGAACATGCCTTTTACCCTGTTGTATGGCACTGTGGCTTTGGTTTTCATGTATATTTGCTCATTTTGACGAGACGTTTCAAGAAACACCTTGTTTTCATCTAAATCGTAGGCACTCAAACGCACATTTTTACGATTCGCCAAATTGTCTTTTTTATAGTGAAAAAAATCGTAGGCGGGTGTGTCAAAAAGAAGGCTCCGCACGGTCATTTCTCCGATAGGGTTTTTAGCTGCCAAAGAAGTCAGTTGAGTAAAAGGTTTTACCTGTGCCCGCAGATAATCAACATCTTTGTATGGGATTAAATATTTGTATTCAAAACTCATATTCTAAATCTGAAATTTAACATCCGTTTTAAATATTGTAATTGATTAATGGTATCGCAATAGATTCTACAATTGGCTGACATCCCGATACTCAATCTTTCGCCTGTTGGCAAAGGCTCAACAACGGCTTGAACCAAAACAACACGCCTGCCGTCCAAGACTTCAACTTTGTTGTCAATTTTTATGATTTTTCCTGAAAAATACTTTTGACTCTGCACGTCTAAAATTGAAATTCTATTGTTGAGAGAAAGATAAGGAAGTGTTTCAACTTTTACAGGTACTTGAGCTATGACCTTATTCACATCTTGCAGTGTCAATATCTGTCCCGCTAAAATATTGGGTCTTATTTGTCCAGCAAAAGGAGCTATAATAGCGGAAGCAGCTTTTCTATTAACGAGATAATTTCGCCGTTCTTCTAAAGCGATGATTTCATTTTTCACAACTTCAAGGCTTTCACTTTTTTGCCCTGTACCGACAGTTTCAAGTGCTTTTTTAGACACTTCTACATTGATATTGGCTAAAGCAAAAGCATTTTCAGCTTCTAAATATTCTCTTTTTGAAATGACACTATCCCTAAAAAGTTGTTTCTGCATATTGAAAAACCGTTCTTTCAAGGTTAACTCCTCTTTGGCAAAGCGGAGTTTGTTAGCAGCTTCTTGAATGATAGTATTTTTTTCACCTACTCCATAAGCATTTAAAACAGCGTTTTTAATAGATGTTTCACTGGAAAGTTGGTTAATTTGTTCGTTTATCAAAGAGGAATACATACGGAGGACGGTATCGCCCGCTTGAATCCACCCCTCAGTATGAGCAAGTTTCATGGTGGAAAAATCGCCCCCGTTGAATTGAAAAGAAGCTACATTGTCCACCACCCCACGTTCGTAATCTTGTAGTGTGGACATAACACTACTGCCACCGCTTTCAATCAAACGCCACTCTTTTGACGGATAGACACTGCCGATGCTCACAATTTGATAGGGGATTTTAAAAGGGAAAAATAAACCTATTAGAAGTATTGCGGTCAAGACCGCCAGACCTGTTAGTCGCTCTCTCATCGTTTTGCCGGTGTTTTCTCAAAATATGTTTGTAATTCTACCCCACAAAATACGGCTAAAAACAGGCAGAAGGCAACTCGTAAGCGAGTTTAAATAAAAATATATACGAAAAGAGTAGATATTTTATACGTGAAAAAAATTATTTGAAAGATGTGAATCTAAACTTTTTCAAGGTCTTTAGTAGGTTTTGGTGTTAAATCCAATAAATGCAGTCTATTTTTTTTCCCGATTTTGTAATGTTTTGCCCCAGAAAGCCTTTCAACTATCCATCCAACGAGCATAGAAGCTGCTCCCACACCTAAAGCTTCGTTGCAATTGGGGCAATCCTTTGAAAGTCGCCCAGCGGTTGAAAAAAATATTAATCCTAACCCAAACGTTTTCACCATCGTTCCAGTCGTTCTGAGGCGACGACGAGCATAAGGGTTTTTAACGGTAATGATGTCGGTATAATGAACTTTCCAGTTTTCAAAAACGATATACCCTTTTTCTGTATCAAAATCTATGATGCGCTCTTGATACCACACAGTATTTTGCTTATCATTTTCCAATTTGAAAACAATAGTAGAGCCGATATAATAAGCCGCTTTGGTTGGGTTTCTGGGCGTATCCAATTTCAATACTTTTTGCGATAAAGCAGGGAATGAAAGAGCCAATAGGAAAATGTAGAGGATAAGACGCATAAAAAAAGATTTTGATAGGGTAACGCTGCGAAAGGTTTTTACGCTGTTTGTGAAACCCCTTGATTTATGTTATTTCTTTTCCAGTAAAAGTAACCTTTTATAGAGAAAATAAAATAAATAATAGATAAGAGGGCAAGCAAATGTTTATCCCGTTCAAAATAGATGAAAGCATAAGACATGTCAATTACTAACCAATACAGCCAACTCTCTAAAATTTTTCGAGCGGTTAAAAAAGTTGTTAATATGCTGAAAGCGGTTAAAAAAGCATCTTCGTAACGAAAAGCGGCTGTGTGCCACAAATAGCCCAAAGGCAATGCGATAACGATGCCCAAAAGCCAAATAAGGGCGTGCATACTGAGGGGGAGTGTTTTGGCAGGAAAAGGTGCTGAGGCAGCGGTTTTAGTTTGCCAACTGTACCAACCATATATAGCAGAAAAAGAATAATAAACTTGCAAAGCGGCGTCCGATTTCAAATCGGCATCAAGACAAACAACAAACTGAAACAGCGTACCGAAAAAACCCCATACCCAACACCAAACATTACCCCTTGCCGCTAATATCACGTACATAAAGTTGAAGGCGAACGCCAACCATTGTATAGAATCTGCCAAAAAGGCAAAAGGTAGTATTTTGTTGAATATTTCCATTAGGTATTATGACGCATTTTGAGCTTAGTTAAGTACATTTTTTCCATTATTTAAAAAAACTATAACGTTTGTGTTAAAAGACGTTTTCTACTGAGGGGGTATAGAATTACTAAATTTTTCAAATTTAGTAATTCTTCAGCAATTTCTAATGTAGAATATACACGAGATTTTCGTAGAGACTTTGCACTGCAACGTCTTAGTTGTGGTCAAAAAAATTGAAAAAATAGATTAATGCCAAGACGTTGCAGTGCAACATCTCTACGAAAATCTCGTGTATATTCTACATTAGAAATTGCTGGTAATTCTTTTTAAACTCACTCAAAACATTGATTCTCAAAACATTGCGTTGTCAAACTCAATTTTATCAACAAAATGTGGCAGAATGTGGAAAAAAATTTGAGAAATCTGCTTTGAAAATATTTATCTTTGTGCCATGAGTCAATTTGTTGTATCGGCAAGAAAATATCGTCCGCAACGGTTTACTGATGTCGTGGGACAAGCCCATGTGTCACAAACTTTGAAAAATGCTTTGAAAACAGAGCATATTGCCCACTCTTTTCTGTTTTGTGGACCACGCGGGGTCGGCAAAACCACCAATGCCCGTATTTTAGCAAAGATACTTAATTGTACCGCCCGTACACCCGATTTTGAAGCCTGTGGCATTTGCGACTCTTGCCAAGCCTTTGACCGCAACGCTTCTTTCAACATTATCGAATTAGATGCCGCTTCCAATAACAGCGTTGATGATATTCGCCGCATTGTAGAGCAAGTACGTTTTCCCCCACAGCAAGGCAAATACAAAGTTTTTATTATTGATGAGGTGCACATGCTTTCCGCTTCGGCTTTCAATGCTTTTTTGAAAACGCTTGAAGAGCCGCCCCCTTATGCCATTTTCATTTTGGCTACTACTGAAAAGCATAAAATTATACCAACTATTCTATCACGATGCCAGATTTTTGATTTCAGAAGGATTCAAATACCCGACATCGTGTCGCATTTGCAAAAAATATGTGCCAGCGAGCAAATAACAGCTGAAACAGATGCTTTGCACATTATTGCTCAAAAAGCAGACGGTGCTTTGCGGGATGCCTTGTCTATATTTGACCGCATTGTGAGTGCCAGCGTGGATAAAACAGTGCGTTATGACGATGTCCTTGAAAATCTAAACGTTTTAGACTACGATTATTATTTCAAAATGACCGAAGCGTTGCTGACCGAAGATGTAAGCAAAACGTTGATGATATACAATGATGTGATGCGCAAAGGTTTTGATGGTGAAATTTTCATTACAGGTTTGGCAGAACATTTTCGCAATTTATTGGTATGCAAGGATGTTCAGACTTTGCAATTGCTGGAGGTTGGAGACAAATTGAAAGAAAGATACCAAACGCAAAGCCATATTGCGAATACGTCTTTTATTTTGACGGCTTTAAATCTCCTGAACGATTGCGATGTCAATTTCAAACAAGCGCGCAATAAGCAGCTTCATGTTGAAATGGCTTTGATTAAAACGGCATATATCAGCCGTGCCGTTGACATGGCTGTGCTCTCTGAAAAAAAAACGCTTGATGTAAGGATTTCACCTCAAAAAGTGGATAATAAAGCCTTTTCAACAGAATCTTCTAATAGCCGTTCGGATTCACCCTATACGCCACCTTCTGAATATAAGGTTGAAAAAAATGTACTCTCTCGCGTAGAAGAAGAACCCCCAACGGAATCGTCCGAAGGTGAAAATCTGCCGGGTCCTGCTATTTCAACGGTGAAAACGATGCCTGCGGGTATGTTAACCATGCCCAAAATTGGCTCAATTGACTCTATTGCCAGACTAATTGAAGAAGAAGAAGCAATAATTGCCCAAGCCGTTTCAAAATTGAACTATGAGAACCTCGTAGAAAGTTGGAAAAAATATGCTGAAACCCACGAATCGCCATCCACTAAAACAGCAATTTTAAATGCTCAATTAGACCTTGAGGATACTAAAATTACGGCAAGAGTCGGAACAGAATTGGCAATCGGTTTCATTCAATCAGAATCAAGGCTGCCCGATTTCCTACGCTTCGACCTAAGCGCGCCTACGTTAACGCTTGAAGTGAAACTCGACAATGCCCTCACACCCGAGGAGTCAAAATTGACCCCCTCAGTAAAAAAGTACCTTTCCCCTCGTGAAAAGCTAAAATTGATGATGGAGGTGAATCCTTTGGTAAAAGATTTGGCTTTGAAATTAAGTTTGAAGCCTGATGAGTAAAAAGGCAGTAAATAACCAATAACTCCTTATTACAACATTAAGTCATGAAATGATTTAATAAAACTTTCTGCTTGTGCTTCGTCCATGTAAGGTTTCCAATTAGAAGGAATAGTGGTTTCAGTAAGCAAACAACCGACTTTGAGATAAGGATACATTTCATCATATCTTTTACTATTGCTAACAGATACACGGCGGTTTATCATTGAGCGACGTATGCCAGTAGGGTTGTCAATACCAGCAGCCCCCATCAACTCAACGAAAGAATTGACCGTGGCTTTGTGAAAATTAGCAACCCTCGTTTTTTTATCTTCAACAACCAGCCCTGCTACCAATTCTGGGTCTTGCGTGGCAACGCCTGTTGGGCATGTGTTTTTGTTACATTCCAAAGCTTGAATGCAGCCTATCGCCATCATCATAGCGCGCGCCGAGTAGCAGACATCAGCACCTAAAGCGATAGCTCGAAGGATGTGAAAACCACTGACTATTTTACCAGAAGCCAGAATTTTTATATCCTTTCTAAGGTCGAAGCCCGTTAAAGCATCGTTTACGAAAGCAAGTGCCTCAATGTAAGGCATACCCACAAAGTTTGAAAACTCTAAAGGCGCAGCCCCTGTACCCCCTTCGCCGCCATCTACGGTAATGAAATCGGGTTTTATGCCTGTTTGAACCATGGCTTTGCAGATGCCTAAAAACTCGCTTTTATGCCCAATGCACAATTTGAAGCCCACAGGTTTGCCATCTGATAAGTCACGCATTTGCTTTATCAAATAACACAATTCGATTGGCGTTTTAAAAGCTTTATGATAAGGCGGTGAAAGCACTTCTGTACCCGGCTCCACTCCTCTAATAGCGGCTATTTCAGGTGTATTTTTTTTAGCAGGTAAAATACCACCATGTCCCGGCTTTGCGCCTTGCGAAAGTTTCAATTCTATCATTTTTACTGAGGGGTAGCTGACTGTTTTCTGAAAAGCTTGTGGTGAAAAATTGCCCTCATTGTCGCGACAACCAAAATAGCCTGTTCCCAACTGAAATATAATATCGCCCCCTTCTGCAAGATGATGTTCACTTAATCCTCCTTCGCCTGTATTGTGCGCAAAGCCACCGATTTTTGCACCCGCATTCAATGCCAACACAGCATTTGTACTAAGCGAGCCAAAACTCATAGCTGCAACATTATAAACACTGGCTGAATACGGCTGTTTGCAATCTGCACCACCCACTATTACACGGGGGTTATGATTCAATTCATGAAAATTTTTAGCAGCTATGGAGTGATTCATCCATTCATAGCCTTCAGCGTAAACATTGAGTTGAGTGCCAAAAGGCGTAGAATCAGGCTCGTTTTTAGCTCTTTGATAGACAAGGCTGCGTTCAGTCCGATTGAAAGGGCGTCCATCAATATCACTTTCTACAAAGTATTGATACATTTTTGGACGCAACCATTCCATCATATAGCGCCCCCGTCCCACAAGCGGGAAAGTACGCATTAGGGCATGTTTGGTTTGAAACATATCATAGAACCCCAACGCCAAAAGGGGTGATAGCACAACCAAAACCCATAAAAAGGGGTGCCAGAAATAGCCAATTAGAGCAACAAGTCCGATTGAAATAATTACAAAATATTTGAAATCGTTTCTCATGTGAACGTGTTTTTAAAAAAATTTACTTACCGTACAACGCTTTCCAAGCTTTTTCATATTTATCGCCTACAATCCATTTGGGTGCATCCTTTCTGTTGGCTATCAATCGAGCAGCATAAGTATAACTCTTGCAATATTTGTTCAAATAAGCGAAATCTATTGTTTCAGGATTATCGGCGACTTGATGGTAATATTTATTAATGACATCATCGAATTTGGTAAAACCGGGGGCAAAATCAAGTGCTGGTACACCCTTTCGGGCAAAGCTGACATTATCAGAACGGTCGAAAAGATTTTGTTCAGGAACGGGGTCATCTATCATTTTCAGACCAAAAGCAGCAGCCGCTTTCTCTAATTCAGGCTTACAATCCGTTCTACCCAGACCAATTGTAGTTAAAAGTGTTACATCATTATAGCCTGCCCCATCGCAATCGAGGTTAAAAACACATTGTTTTAAGGGCACCAATGGATTATCAGCATAATATTGACTGCCAAGAAGTCCTATTTCTTCCCCCGTAAAACCTATAAAAACAATAGACCGCTTGGGTTTGGTTTGAGTAAGACTTTTAGCAGCACACAAAACAGCTGTTACCCCAAAAGCATTATCTCGTGCGCCATTAAAAATTGTATCTGCCGCATTATAATTGGGACTGCCTTTTCTACTTGTACCCACGTGGTCAAAGTGAGCAGAAAGGATAATATACTCGTTTTTCAAGGTCGGGTCAGAGCCTTCTAATATACCGACAACATTGTAAGATATAACAGAAATGTCTGCTTTTTCGGATGTTTTTAGGCTCAAAGTATTGAGTTTATCCTTGGCAAAAAGAGGCGCTTTTGTACTGCTCACCCAAATATGAGGCATGGTACTTTCTTTTTCACCTTCTTTTTTCGTATCAAGCGTCAACCGTTGAGCGTTGAAAAAGCGGACAATATTCCTCCACGGCATTTGAGCGGTAAACATTTCAACCAAAGCAGCCGCACCTTTGTCAGCCGCCAATTTTGTTTTAGCTTCGGAGGCTTGTATGGCTTCAAAAGGCTTTTCTGTTTTGGGTGTACCGAGTTGAGCAATGACAATTTTGCCTTTTACATCAAGGTTATTATAATCTTCTTCGGAAGCACCATAGCCTACAAAAACCACAGCTACATCTTTCAAATCAGCAGCTTTTCCTTCTAAAACGATGAAATCATCCAGTATTTTTATAGTTTCGCTACCTACCGTTATTGTCCCCTCATTAGCAGGCTTGCTATTTTTGAAAGGCACTTTTTGTAGGTAAGAAGATTGACCCGAGGGCATTTTTAAGCCCAAAGCACGGAATTGCTCAGCGACATAACGCGCTGCAACAAGATTGGTTTGCTCGCCTGTTTTACGACCCAACATTTCATCAGAAGCGAGAAAGCGTAAGTGCATTTCAGACTCTGAGGCAGGTAATTTATACTCTGGCAGTTTTGTTAGTTTTTGAGCGTAAACGGAGATGTTTAATAAGAACAAAAGCCCTAATAAGAGGTTGTTTTTTAACACTTGCATACGTGATGTTTTTTAATGATTTGCACAATATTGGTTTGACATTTTTAACCATTAGCAAATGTAAGAAAAAGATAGCAATAGTGAAAAGTGAAAAAAAGGCTTGTTTTAAAACTGTGCCTTATTTTTTGTCAGCCAATTCATTTATTTCGGCAATATACTGTTTTTACATTCATTTCTACCATTCATACATTTTATTTATTTATTTATAACAAGGCGTTTTCTTTTGCAAAAGTATTACTTTTATTATTTGTTAATCGAATGTTAAACACTGAATTTCGGGTTAAAATCTATAAGTATAAATCTTACTGAAAGGCTAAAAAGTGCAATATGTTTTTTAATCAAAATTCTGATAATCAATATTTTATATCTTATAAATAGGTAAATATGGACTTTTTTTTAACCTTACTAAAAACATTTTTTGCTTCGATTCAATTGAAATGTAGTGTTTAAATTGCCCCTAAATTTAGAATAGTACACTTTTTGAGTAAAACAAGCCTTTCCGATCTATTTTAAATCACTTTCCACATTCCGATCCAATCTTTCAACGACGTATCTACAATACATACACGATTCGCCTATTCGTTTTCTGCCGAACCGAGCAACTATAAAAATATTTTTTTTAACATTAAAATTTAATCGCAATGTTTAAAACACGTAAAATGGTCGCAGATGAGTACACGATTCATGTAAAAACGCTTATGCGGAAACTTGAACGTGCTGGTATCGAATTACCACCCGGTGATATTTCACCCAAAGACCAATGCAGGATTTATGATCATTTTGGTTTGCCGCCTGGTGTGTCCTATCCTGTCCTGTCTTTAGCCTTAATAGTCTAACATTGGGTCATGGGAATTAAATTAAATGCTTGACCTTTGTACTAAGATTTTATCTAAATTTTTTTTAGAAAACACACTTTAAATCCGTATCTTTATGAACATTAAATTTTCCTACAAGCCTACAAGCCTACAAGCCTACAAGCCTACAAGCCTACAAGCCTACAAGCCTACAAGCCTACAAGCCTACAAGCCCTAAATCGCCACCGCCATCAATACAGCCACTGCCCTTGCTATGTCTTGATAATATATTGAAGGATATCGCACTTAAAGAGTTTTCCCTTTAAGCAGGTTATGTTATTATTTATTTTAAATCTCATTTCTTAATAAATTAAACAAAATAATACCTATGAAATTCATAAAGTCATTATTTATTCTTTGGCTATGCCTAACTTCAAACGCTTTGTTTGGGCAAACCTCATTAGAGGAAAAGAATCGGTTGATAAAGTCAAGTGAAGCCTATTATACTGCTAAAAAAAGCGGTTTAGTTGCTACTGATATTCAACTGGGTACAAAAAAAATGTATCGTTATTTGGATGATGATAATATTATTATCATTCAACTACGGGATATATCCCTCACTAAACCATCTATTAATGCTGAAAACCCATTTGAAAAATTGGATAAAGATGTGAAAAATAGGCAAGGTAAAGCTCACCCGACTGAAAATGATTTAAAATTCTCATTTAAAGAATTTGGAGAAAGTAAATCTTATGGCGGTAAGCAAAGCATAACTGATATTGAACCATTTGCAGGATGGAGCGAATCTTTTTCAAGAAAAGTAGTATTCTTTTCTGAAAATCCACCCTCAAGTATAAAAAATGTTAAAAGAGAAAAACTTAACAAGAATGAGATGTTGCTTATAGATTCTATTTATGATACAAAAACTTCAAAGGAATATGTAGCCATAACACCTGATAAAAAAGTCCAGTATATTGATAGAGAAGACTTGTTAAATTTAGAAAACTTATTAGGTAAAATTCTAATCCAGAAAATACATTATGTTGCAGTTGTC
>JAYUQN010000475.1:0-11335 GCA_043756725.1 Saprospiraceae bacterium | reverse complement strand
AAAGTGACCCTTCTTTCAAATGCGGCACAATCGGCAGTTTTGTTAAAAGTTTCAATCAAATTGCCAATTATGGCGGTATCAACATCAATGGTTTTATTCAAAAAACAGCAAAATCAGTCTTAAGCAATAAAAACTTAGTTAATAAAGGTTTATTGAAATTAACACGGGATACAGTTGTTGAAAACAATACACCGCGCATTCGTTATCGTTTGACTTCTCCTACCGACACCATTCCGAAAGGGAAGGGTAGCGGCGGACCAGAAGAAGAATGTGTCAATGGCTCCAATGTTTTATCCATTATCGTTTCTGAAAAAACGGTCATTGTTGCCAATCCAAATGATATTACAGAATGTGTTGGCGGCAATCAGCAATTAACCATTGCTATTGTAGGCGGCACAGGCAATATAACTTATACATGGCATGTCAGTACAGATGGTATTAATTTCACACCTGCGCTCAATGGCGTAGGCTCAACTTTTACACCTTCATCTGCCGCTGTTGGAACATTTTACTATCGCGCTGTCATTTCTTCTGACGTAGATGGTTGTGGGGCGATTACATCTACCACAGCCACCGTTATCATTTTAGCTGACCCGACGGCTTCAGTGAAAGCCGCAAAAACCTTGATGTGTGAAGGTGAAACAGCGTCTTTATCGGCTTCTATTTCAGGGGGCATAGGCTCGCCGAGTTACCAATGGCAAAGCAGTACCGATGGCATAAATTGGGCAGATATTTTAGGGGCAACAGGCGCAAGTCTTAATGTGCCAAATCTAACGAAAACCACGCATTACCGCGTAAAACTCACGCAAGGCAGTGGTTGCGAAGCGTTTTCAAACGCTGAAAAAGTGGAAATTGGCGGTTGTAGCGGTATTATCGGCGATTTTACTTGGTTAGATTGTAATAAAAACGGCATCCAAGATGCGGGTGAAGAAGGGCTGGGTGATGTGTCTGTCACTTTGAAAGGCACAACATTGGCGGGCGAACCTGTTAGCATTACACAAACCACTTTGCCCAATGGTTCTTATCAATTTAAAGAAGTCAGACCGGGCAAGTATAGAATAATTTTTGGCTATCCTGTCTCTAAAAAAGGCTTAGTTTATTCTCAACAGGGGCAAGGCAATAAGGTTACCGACTCTGATCCAGATGCAGAAGGTAAATCACCTGAATTTACCTTCGGCTCCAATGAAGTTTTAAACGATATTGACGGTGGTTTCAAAGATGTTTCACCGCCACTGGCTACTATACCTGCCGACAAAGAGGTGGAGTGTGATGGCTTAGGCAATGAAGCAGAGCTAAAAGAATGGCTTTTGAACCATGCTGGCTCAACGGCAACCGATAATGTTTCAGTTAATCTGATTTGGAAAAATAATTATAATACCATTACTAAAAAATGTGGGAGTGCAGGTGAAACTAAGGTAACATTCACCGTGACGGATGAATGTGGCAATTCCTCAAATGTCTCTGCAACTTTTAGAATAAAAGATACGCAAGCTCCCGTTTTCAGTGATAAGCCACAAGATTTGAAATTGAAATGTGGCGACCCTGTACCTGCTTTGCGTTCGCCTTCGCTCTTAGATTTGTGCGATGCGAATGTTAAAATTGTATCGGGTGAAAAAAGAGAAGACCTTTGTGGTAGTTCTTATAAATTAATACGCACTTGGACTGCAACGGATGCTTGCAGCAATACATCAACCGTTACCCAAGTCATTTCATTCGAAGATTTAGAACCGCCTAAAATAATCAATATACCCAATGCCATCACTTTGGGTTGTAAAGACCCTTTGCCAACGGGTGCGGGTGTCTCTGCTACCGATAATTGCGATGACAAACCGCAAGTCACCATGAGTGATTTGGTGGAGCGCGGTACGTGTGGGGCAAACTATAAAATTAATCGTATTTGGACAGCGGCTGACGTCTGCGGCAATATCGCTAAAGCCACACAAGTTATCACTATTGGTGATTATGATGCGCCCGAATTGACGGGCATTCCAGCCGATATCACCGTCACTTGTGGTTCTTTGATTGGCTTACCTTCTAAAAACGTCAAAGCCAACGATAAGTGTTCGGACAATGTGCGTATCTCTGTTTCAGATAAAATACTGAGGGGGTCTTGCACAGACCAATACAACGTTGTTAGAACATGGACTGCTACCGACGCATGCGGCAATGTGGCTGTGAAATCACAGAAAATAACGGTAAGAGATAATATAAACCCTGAATTAATAAGCGTACCAACCGATTTAACGGTCAACCAATATTTGGGTCAAACAGTGCCCGCTAAAGCCAATGTGGTGGGAACCGACAATTGCGATAGCCGTGTGGATGTAACTTATAAAGAGGTGAAAACCAATACTTTATGCGGTTATGTGTTGAAAAGAACGTGGGTAGGCGTGGATAATTGCAATAATCGAATTGAAAAAACGCAAACCATTAACGTCAATTTTTCTGAAAACCTCGCTAAAATTGCGACTATCACACCAGAAGAATGCAATACTAAAAATGGGCGTGTTGAAATGTTTCCTTCAACTGCCGCTTATATCTATAAATGGAGTGACGGTAAAACGGGTTATTTGCGGACAGATTTGTCTGCCGGAACCTACAATGTAACGGCTACAAGTGGACCCAACTGTGCGAAGGTCATCGAAGTCAACGTGAAAAGAGAATGTGATTGCGACCGCCCTATCGTTACAATTGACAAACAAGACATCAATTGCGACAATATTACTGAGGGGGGTAAAGTGGTTATCAATGTTGCCAATGGTTTGCCCGCCGAGTTCAGATTTATCTGGTCGCCTAATGTCTCAACCTCAAATATTGGTAAAAACTTAGCTCCGGGTAACTATTCTGTGCGCATTGAAAGATTGAATAAACCTACGTGTTTCAGCGAAGTCAATTTTACGATAAAACCCATTGCGGTTTTAGCCATCGCAGAACCGACAATAGAGCCTGCGGGTTGCAAAACGCCTATTGGTAAAATAGCTTTTACCATTCCTGTGGGAGACACTTTAAAATTTAAATGGTCAAGTGGTGATACACTTCCCATTAGAACAAATTTAGCAGCAGGCATTTATACGGTAACCATTTCAAGACCGAACTCAAACGTCTGTCCACTGGTGAAAAAAGTGGAAGTGAAGAGCGACAACCCGATGAGTTCTGATTTTGTCATAAACCGCCAACCCAGTTGTGGCTTGCCCAATGGTTCTGCAACCATCAACACAGTAGGTGGCTCTGGCGAATATATCTACTCTTGGGGTGAAGGCAACTCGCGTTTCGTTTTACTTGCTGGACCCACGATGGTAACAGTGACGGATGTGAAAACAGGCTGTTTCAACGTTGTTTCCTTCGTTTTAACCAGCCAAACGCCTAAGGTTGAAATTAAAATGGATACAGTGGTTTATACAACTTGCCCCGGTATGACGGATGGTCGTGTTGTATATAATTTGACATTGAGCGATAATTTTGCAAAACCTGCCCAAGTCGTTATCAGCGATATGACGGGTAGGCTTTATTCAAATGGGGCTTTATCGGTGGGCGATTATGTTTTGATGGTGAAAGACTCGTCGGGTTGTATCGCCTCAGAGCACAAATTTAAAGTCTTTGACCCTCAAGGCATTATACCTGTTGTGACTAAAACAAATCAAACCTGCAACGATTTAGGCGCTATCAATTTGACGGTTACGGGTGGTACGGGAACTTATAAATATCAATGGGCAGATTTGATAGGGCAACTCGACCAACCTTCATATCGGGATAATCTGAAAGGCGGTTTTTACACCGTTTCTATTACTGATGCAGCAGGTTGTCAGCGTCTTGTTCGCAATATTCAAGTGAAAGACTCGTGTGCTTGCCGCCCTGCCGTGATAGATTCTGTTTCAACAGTAGCCGCTAATTGTGGTCAAAATAACGGAAAAGCACTCATTATACTGAGGGGGGGTAATGAAAGCAATTATACTTACACATGGAGTCCTGCAACGGGCACAGCCAATACAGTGGGCAATGGTCGCGCAGATTTAGCGTCGGGTATTTATACAGTCACCATTACGGCAAAAAATAACTTGTCTTGTATTTCCATCGTGAAAATAGCGGTGGGTACGATTGAAGGTCCCAAAGATGTTCAGATAGTAACGGCTCCTGCCACCTGCGAATCAGCGAATGGCTCTGCCAATTTATCGGTTGCATCAAATGAAACGCCTACTTTTTACTGGGTTTTTGATGGTAAAACAGCGACTTCTCGTACGGATTTGAAAACAGGAACTTATCAAGTTTTGGTTTCAAAAAGCTCAAACCCCGATTGTAAAGCGGTCATAACAGTGCGGATAGAATCGAAAAGCAATTTATCGGCTATTGCGGTGGTGAAACAGACCCCGACTTGTGGTCAAGCAACAGGTATTGTGGCGATACGCGTAGCGGGAGGGAGTGGAAAATACACGTATTCGGGTGCAACAGATAGTGTTAAAAACAATTTGAAAGCTGGTGTTTATGCCGTAACGGTGACAGATATTGAAAGCAATTGCAAAACCGTTGTCACTTTCTCTTTGAGCGAAGAAACGGGTTCTACGGCTACTGTCAATATAGCAAACCCAAATGTTTATCTCAACTGTGCAGGCAATCGCAACGGTGGGGTTTACTATACAGTGGCTTACGGACAAGGGTTTGCGCACCCTGCGAAAATATCCATAGTGGATGCCAAAGGACGGACGTTTGGCAATGACAGCTTGCCTGCGGGTAGTTATTGCGTCTTGGTGCGTGATGCGCAAAACTGTTTGGTCGCTTCTTCTTGTTTTGAGGTGCGCGAACCTGTTAAACTGTTTGCAACGGTCGCAAAAACCAATCAAAACTGCGATGTGGGTGGGCGTATAACTTTCACGCAAATTTCAGGCGGCACAGCCCCTTATTTGATAGCATGGAGCGATAAAGCAACCGTTTCAACAACCGTTGACAGAACCAACCTCAACGCAGGCACTTATAGTGTAACCATTTATGATGCGAAAGGCTGTTCTTTTATGATTGATACCCTAAATATTAAAAATGAGTGTCCGACTCAAAACAGATGCGATAATTTCACAGCAACAATTAAGGCTGAAAATAAGAATTGTACTGAGGGGGGTAAAATTACGCTTATATTGAATGGCGGAACGCAACCTTATACAGCAGATTGGGCAGATTTAGACGGTGCGTCAAATCCGCTAAACCGTGCAGGTTTGCTCGAAGGAGTGCCTTTGGCAGAAGCTGGTACTTATTCAGTTGTCCTGACAGATGCCGCAGGGTGTAAAACAACCCTCAATAATATCACAATCACCAATCAATGTATTAATGCCAGTTGTGCACCACCTGTCATCGGGGATATCATCGTCAGCGATGCGAGTTGTGGACAGTCGAATGGTCAAATAAGCGTTTCCGTTTTGAGACCAACAGGCGTTGTGTTTAAATGGATGCCGAATATTGGTTCTACAAATAGTGTGAAAAACTTGGCAGCAGGTATCTATAAATTGAAAATATGCACGGCTTCGGATACCAGTTGTTTCACAGAAAAAGAAATAGTGGTGAAAAATCAGAATGGTATTGCTGTGGGTCAACCCGTTATTATCCCTGCTTCATGCAGCGCATCAAATGGCAAAGTCGAGTTCCCTTCATTGGGCAGACCACTTGATTATGCTTGGAGTGATGGTAAAAACGGTTCTATTCGCACCGATTTACCGCGCGGTTCTTATACCATAATAGTGACAGACCCAACAGGGCAATGGTGTAAACAAGTCGTTTCTGTTGATATGCCTATTACAAATACCTTGATTGGTGTGGGTATCGTGGATAAAAAAGCGGATTGCAAGCAAGCGAATGGTCAAGCAACGATTCGTTTGGTGGGCGGCAGTGGCTCATACACGTTTTCATGGGGTGCTTCGGCTACTAAAAGTGATTTGAAAGCGGGTGTTTATAACGTTACAGTGACCGACAATCAAACGGGTTGTCAAGCAACTGTGGTTATTACCATGACTGAAAACGTAGCGGCTTATGCTTTAGTCAACGTAGCGCAACCGATTATTTACCTCAGTTGCGCAGGTGCTAATGATGGGTCAGTGGTTTACAATATCAATTATGCCACAGGTTTTGCATCTCCTTCACGCGTGGTGATAGCCGACAATTTTGGCAGAGTTGCTAAAAATGATAGTCTCGGCGTGGGACGTTTTGGCATCTTTGTTTATGATAAAAACGGTTGTTTAGCAGGTATGGGCAATTTTGAGGTGCGTGAACCGTCTTTGATTACGGTCAATGCGTCTATCAGAGCGCAAACCTGTCTTGCCAAAGGCAGCATCAGCGTAACCGTTTCAGGCGGTTCAGGTATTTATAAATATCAATGGACAGATGTGCCGACTTTTCCCGTAGGGACCCCTTCGGGGCAAACACCAAATCGCACAGATTTGACAGCAGGTGATTACTATATTATCATTACTGACTCAAAAGGATGTAGCAAAACAGTGAAATTGACGGTGAAAAATGACGCCATCAATTGCAACGGTCAATGCGAACTCATAGCCTTAGCTGCGGCGCAAGCGAAGAATTGTACTGAGGGGGGTAAAATTAATTTGACAATTTCGAATGGGGGTAGTAAATATGGTTTCTTATGGTCAGATTTAGGGTCAGCACAAGGGCAACCTCAAAACCGTAGCAATCTTGATGCGGGCAATTATAAAGTTGTCGTTATTGACTCTACAACAAATTGCAAATTCACTATTTCAGATATAATTGTTGAAAACAAAGCTATTGGCTGCAATCCAACACCTTGTAAAATTACAGCAAATGCAGATATTTTAGATAAAAACTGTATGGAAGGCGGCATCGTGAAAGTCACACCTGCTACGGGTATCAAGCCTTTCAAATACGATTGGTTAGATTTGCCGGGCATAGACAATCCGCAAAATCGTTTCAACTTATTGGTAGGCACTTACACGGTTATCGTCGTTGATTCGGTGGGTTGTAAAGACACTTTGGTGATGAGTATCAAAGATAAGTGTACGTCAAATTGTACACCGCCCGTGATATCCAATATGATGATAACAGATGCGACTTGCTTTGAAAAAAATGGGGCGATTAGCTTAACCATGTCGGATGTTTCAAACTATAAATTTCAATGGACGCCTAACGTTTTCCCGAGGGATTCCTTTGGAACAACAACTCAAACCGCAATGGGTTTACAAGCAGGTGTTTATAAAGTGAAAATTGCACGGTCTGTGGATACGCTTTGTTTCATTGAAAAAGATATTACTGTCAATAATAAAAATGACAACTTGGTATTAGGCACACCGTCTATCACAAACGCCACGTGTGGAGCCAGCAATGGCAGTGTGACAATAAACGGTCAAGATACTTGGCGTTACAACTGGAATGATGGCAAAACGGGCAAAATCCGTACAACTTTATCCGTTGGCACTTATTTTGTCACTGTCACAGACCCTTCCCGTAGGGACGCCGATGGCGCAGTATCGGGCTGTCCTGTGATGCAAGAAGTGGTTATAAAAGCAGTGAGCAACATTTCAGCAACCGTACAAATTGATAAAAAACCGACGTGTAATGCACCCAATGGTCAAGTTACCATTAAAGCCGCAGGTGGTTCAGGCAATTACAATTACAGTTGGGGAACAGCAACCCGCACCAATTTGAGAGCAGGCAATTATAATGTGACTGTTTCAGACAATCAAACGGGTTGTAGTGTCGTGGTATCTGTTTCACTTTCAGAAGATATTGCTGCTGGTGCCACTATTAATATTCCAACGCCAAGATTGACACTTAATTGTCGTGGTGACCAAAACGGTAGAATAGATTTTACAGTGGCTTATGCAACAGGTTTTGCGCAACCCGCTTTGGTGAAATTGGTAGATGAATTTGGCAATACAGTTCAGAATGGCAATTTGTCCGGAGGGAGTCCTACGGACAAAGCAGGAAAATTCAAAATCCTCGTAACAGATGCCAACGGTTGTATGGCAGGCACAGCGGCTTTTGAAATAGTTGACCCGAACATGTTTATGGCGCAAACCTCTGTGAAAGCAGCAGATTGTACGGTGCTCGGCGCCATTAGCCTATCTGTTTCAGGGGGCGCAGGCGGCTATATTTATGATTGGGAAGACGTGGCAGGGACGGACAATCCAAGAGATAGAACGAATGTAGGGGCGGGTCTTTACTCGGTGACCATTAAAGATGCAAAAGGCTGTTTCATTTCACTTAAAAATCTTGTAGTTGCCAATGTCTGTGCGGGTTTGAAACCTAAACGGGATACGATTTTCAAGACTTTATTGGTCAATCGCATGGATACCGCTTGTATGCCAACAGACAATGCTTTGATTGGTCAAGCTTTAACGTACGCATTCTGTGATGGTAGAACGGCTGTGACGACCAATTTGGGTACTCTTTCAATCGGCACGAACGGCTGTGTAAGCTACAAAACCAACAGTCAAATAGGAAGGGATGAGTTGTGTGTGAAAGCCTGCAACAATGCAGGGATATGCGACACGACTACCATTTTCATTACTGTCATAAATGACCCAACGGCTTGTCAAACCGCTTATTTAGGCTCTTCAACTATCAGCGTAACGAGATGCGATACAGCTGCGACGGTTTGTACCAATATTCCTTATAAGCAAATGAGTAATTACACAGTAACGGATAATGGTGTGCCTTCAACATTTTACACATCGGGTTGCAAACAGGATACGGTTTTCACGTATGCCTATTTCACTTTGACTAAATTTTACCCGAATGGTCCGTGGGATTTGGATTCTTGGACAGTGAATGGTAGAGCTTTCAAAGCCCGCATCCCGTCTATCAAAGCTTTGGTGGATACGATGAACCGTTGGGACCCGAATGGCAATTGGGCATTGGATTCCACAACAAATAATATCATCGGTGGTGACAATCGCAAAACTTACGGCAATATGGCATGGAAACGCAACGGAAGAAATGTGGCAACCTTCCAAGTCAACAAGCAATTTGTTCCAGCTATTTTAGCCCTTCGCTTGCCTGTTGGCGCGCATAAACTTGTTTTCACCGATAGAGTGAAAGGTTGTAAAGACTCGACAAATGTGACGGTGGTGTGTAATATTCCACCGCTCAAAGTGGGGAGTTACACCATAGATACGGTGCTTTTTGTGGGTAAAAGAGATATTTATTGCCTCAATAATGGCAGTTGGGCTTCTCAAACCATCATCCGCAACGTATGCGTGGGCAGCTATAAAGGTTATGCAAGTTATTCGATTGACGATAATAATGATTGTGTGCGCGTTATCGGTGTCAGCATAGGAAGGGATACCTTGTGTTTGAAACGCTGCTACGATAATGGTGTTTGCGATACGGTGAAAATGGTAATTTCAGTGAAACCCTTGATTTCAGCGAGTGATACATCTTGTATCAAAGCCTATACAGGACTCAATTATTTCAACGTGCCATGTGGCTCAAAGGCGCAAATGTGTACCAATATTCAAGGAACGGATACGCTTAATTATGCTATCACGTTGAATGGTATGCTCTTTAAAAATGGTTATTACCCTTGCTCTGCCGATACGACTTATGCTTATACTTATTTCTCTTTAGCCTTGAACAACCCAACTGGTCCCTGGAAATTAGACGGTTGGTTGGTCAATGGAAAATCTTATTCAGGTGTTATCCCGAATATCAAATCTTTAGTAGATTCGATGAACAGATGGGATGTGGGGGGCAATTGGCGCTTAGAATCAACCAGTTATGCGATAAAAGGCGGCAAATCAGGCAATGACTATGGCAATATGACTTGGTTTAGATACAACTCATCGGTGAAAATTGCGAGCTTTGGACCCAATCGCCAACTAAATGTGAAACAGATTGGTATGTTGCTCGACCCGGGTCGCCATCAGATAATTTTCAGAAATGTACTGAGGGGGTGCTCTGACACGGCTAATATCGTCGTGGAATGTCGTCAATTGCGGACAAGACCGACTATGACGCTGAAAGACACAACCATCTACTTGAACACAACGGGTAAATATTGCCTGCCAACCAATGGTCTGTTAGCAAGTTCCACAAAATTAACACCTGTGAAAAATGTGAAAGGCTACGTCACTTATGTTATTGATGAAGCAACAGACTGTGTGGTAATGACTGGAGCCAATGAAGGACGGGATACCATTATTTTACAGCGTTGCGATTTTGATGGCGAATGTGATACCGTGAAAATTGCTGTAACGGTTGTTAAAAAATCAGCTTTGTCAACTGAAAGCGTTTTCCACTCTATCAAAGTGGGTCGTGATTCTTCTTATTGTGTTAAAACCGATGAACTGAAAGGCACACGTTTCACCCTGCGCAATATCTGTGAAAGAAACGCCACGAACAATGTGAATTTCATCGTCAACGGTACTTGTGTCACTTACATGGCGGATAATATGGGTGTTGATACCGCTTGCCTTGTTGTCTGTGACGAATTGGGTACTTGCGATACGACAAAACTCATCGTCTATGTTATCAATGAGCGTCAAGCCTTGCCTGCTCCGATAGCCGTCAATGACCGAGCGACAACTGCAAAAGCAACAAAAGTGAATATTACACCCATTGTAAACGATACGGTTTTTGGTCTGCCTTCTGAAATTATTATTTTGACGCAACCGAAAAGCGGCTCTATTTTCTACGATGAAACCACTAAAATCGTCACTTATCAACCCCAAGGCGTAGAATGTGTCGGTATAGATACTTTTAGTTATGCTTTGGTGACGATGGGCGGACGCGATACCGCCTATATCAAAGTAGAAGTTATGTGCGATGAAGTAGTCGTATTCTCTGGTTTTTCACCGAACGATGATGGTGTGAATGATAATTTCACAGTTCTCGGTCTTGAAAAATATCCAAACAACAAGCTCTTTATCTTCAACCGCAGCGGCAATCAAGTTTATACGGCAGATAATTATAAAAACAATTGGAATGCTGTAACAGATGGCGTGACCATTCTTGATGGCACTTATTTCTACGTGTTAGATTTGGGCAACGGTAAAAAACTATCAGGCTACGTGCAGATACATAGATAGTTGTGAGTTATGAGTTATGAGTTATGAGTTGTTAGTTTCATATTTTGAAACTGACAACTGACAACTCATAACTCATAACTCATAACTGAGATACTACACATATAATCCCATGAATGGAGGGGAAGGTGAGAGCCTTCCCCATTTTCTTTTTTACAAAGTTTTAAGGAGTTCGCAGATTTTCCCGAGGGGATTCCTATGGAAAGGGTAAGTTTTTTGTGAAATTTTGTTTTGATTTTGATTTTTTGTAACTACACAGGTTGTAGTTTGATGATTTGAGTTAGGCAAGGGAGTACCTC
>JAYUQN010000474.1:0-3993 GCA_043756725.1 Saprospiraceae bacterium | reverse complement strand
TTTGATACTCAATGTTTAAGGCTTTGTTGGTATAAGGCACAATGACGGTTTCCGTTTCATGAGAAAAGCGGTTGTTTTTTACATACGTGAGGTGAAAGAAGATATTGCCTCTGTCGGGTTCTTCGATTTTAAACACCATTTTTTGAAGCCCTTTGACATTGAGCCAGTTTTGGGTTTCAATTTTACCGTCGCGCTCAATTTCAAATAAAACCATCAACATTTCCTCGGACGTGCCGATGATAAAAGAGGCTTCCTCATAAGGTTCGTAGGTCGTTTTTTCAAAGACGATGAACTCGGTTTTGTTGATAGGGGTGAGTTTATCTACCTCATCGTAGAGCGTGAAATGTTCCACGACTTGCAATTTTTCACCCGAAGAATCTGTTGTTGTAAGGGTAACACGATAAGCACCCGGTTCCCAATTTCGAATATCAGGAATAGTTAATAAATTGCCGTTTTTAGGGGGGAGGGTTACTGTTCTAAATTTTGTCTCTAAAATCTTCTTTTTAGTTGCCCAATTGCTTATTTCATCCTCATTTTTATAGGGATAAGAAGGAAAAAGGCGGTTAAACTCTGCTTTTTCAAGCACTTGCGTATCGGGTAATTCCCAATAGCGTTTGATGAAAGGGCGACGGGGCGACGTCAATAAATCAATTTTCACATTCACTTGCGTTGCCAAAGGTTGTCCATTCAAGTTTTCAGTATTGATTTTGAAAGGCTTAGCTGTGCGCCGATTCACAATTTCAGGAATTTCAGCACTCAAAGTCATAGATGTATAACCGACATTCACCGTCGTGGTTGTAGAATGTGTTTCACCTGAAATATCGGTCACATCCACCGTTATAGTGTAGTTGAAAACAGGCTTATCTTTCGCAGGTATTGCCTTGTTTGGAATGGCTTTGAAAGGGATGTAAAAATCGCCTTGCGTATCCGTCACGACCTCGCCATGCGCAATCTCTTGCGACGTTCCACTCCACGGACTCCATTTCCATCCTCCCCAATAAGGGAAATTAACTTGCCGCACCACGCGATATGTCACCTTAGCACCATCCACATTTGACCCTGCAAAAGCCTTCGCATTGCCTTTCACTTTCACTTCCTGATTAATGACAAAATTGCCTTCCAAAGGCTGCATTTTTACCTCAAACTTAGGACGTTTATATTCTTCCACTCGGAAATACTGCGAGCCGTTTAAGTCAGACATAATATACATGCGCCCTAAAAGCCCGCTTGTAGGCGCGGTGAAAGAGCCATTTAAGGTGCCATATTCATTAGAAGTCAAATCTTGTTCACTCACTTTTTGATTGTTGGCATCGTAAAATGTGATTTTCGTTTTTCTATTCGGTATAATTGTCGGCTTGCCTTTTTCATCTTTTTGAATTAAAATGGCTTTGAAAAAGATGGTTTGCGTCGGGCGATAAATGGCTCTATCTAAGAAAAACTCTGTGAATTGCTGGGTTTTAATACCGCCTGTGTAATAATTATAGACATTAAAACCTTCATCGGTTCCTAAAGTATCTTTTCCAAAAATGAATTTTGCTCTATAATAATGCCCTTGCTCCAATTTGGGATTGATGAAACCTTTGGCATCGCTGACAGCCGAACCCACTTTTAGGGTTTCATCTTGATTTTTAGCCGAGTTGTAGCGGTCTTCCCAAAATTGAGCGGTTACGCCCTTTAAAGGTGCACCAGTCGTTCTATCCATGACGATAAATTCACGGCTATTGGCTTCATCCGTCCGTTGCGCAAAAGCGATATTGGAGACATAAAAATGAGTATGATTGACTTTGCTGCCATTTTTCAACTGAAAACGGTCATTATCAGCAGACAAGAGCAAATAATTACCCAAAGGCATTTTAGGGGTATGTGTTTCAGTGGTATGAGGGTTATAATCGCCTTCGTTTGGCACTTTCACCGACCATGTTTTTAAAGCGGATAAACTGTTATAATATTTCAAACGGTCAGCGTCTTGTTCAAAACGGCGTTTCATGATTGTCTCATTGACTCGAATGAGTTTGAAATAAACGCTGTCGATATTGCGATAATTGACAGATGTTAAAATAGGTTTATTAGGTATATTGACTTGCTCTGTTTTTACTTGTAAATAAGGTTCAGTAATGCGGTCAATCAAAGCCCGAGACATAGCCGCACCGTAAGCTTTAGGATATTGACTAATAGCTGTTCTTAAAATATCCAATGCCTTTTTATAAGCGTTTTTATCAATATTCTCAGGATTGGGCTTATAATTAGTGCCTTTTTCAAAATAAATACTGGCTATTTTATAAGAAATTTCTACATACGCAGGGCTTTTCTGATATGTTCTTTGCAAATTTTCAAGTGCTTTTAGATAGAGTTCAGTTTTATTATCAAAAACGGCATTATTGTTTACAAACTCCAAACGCTTCAAATCGGCGTCAATTAAGGCAGCAGGTTCGGTATCTTTTAGGTGAAATTTCAGCACTTCTTGTAAGAGTTTCAAAGTCCACAATTTGCTTGAAGTGGAGTCTTTGCTATCAAAAGCAACGTTGACAAAATTTTCAGCAGGACTAAAAACAGCATCATTTTCTAACTCAAATTTATAAGCAGGTTGTGCTAAATACGTTCTTTCATTCATGAAAAAATCAATAGCACGGTGGGCGAGAAAGTCAAAAAGGGTAGGGCGCACACTATCATCCCCCCCCTCAGTAGTAATAGCATTAAAATTGCTAATAGCCACTTGTTTGGACACATTATCTTTCACACTTTCTTTATAAAGGCGAGCGGCTTCGGCGTTGAGTTTTTCAACATCCCAAGTACGAATATCGTCTTGCTTGAAATCGGCACCTGTTTTTGTTCTATTTCTGAAACGCCAGACGTTGTTTTCAAGATAGCCTGCATACAATTCGCCGAGCATGGATTGCAAAATAGGCTTAGATGGAAACGTTGCTGTTTCCGCTTCTTGCTGCAAACGCACAACGGCTTTCACAAAGCCATCTTCTTCAAGCTGTGAAATATAGCGAAAGCGGTAAATCATTGTTTTAATGACTTGCGAAGGATTATCATCCTTTTTAGCGGTTAAATACAGGGCTTCGACTTTTTCAAGCGCCGATTTTGGCAAGCCTTGAGCATCAAGGTCTTCAATTTCTTTCCATTCTTTCGGATAATTGCCGTTTGAAAAAGACATCTTTTGAGCATTGAGGGTGTTGAAAATCATCAACACAGCGAGGAGAAAAATAATTTTAACTTTCATTTATTTGAAATTCGTAATTTATATGCGTTGTTTTCTTTTAAAGTAGGGATAAAAATAGTGTTTTTTTGTAGAAGATTTAAAATGATTTATATTCCTGCTGTTTTAGATGCAAAAGGTTTAAAAGTTGCACAAACAGGGTGAGGGTATTAACGAATGTTTAACAATAAAAAAGAACTCCTGTTGAAAGGTTAATTTTAAACAATACACTACAACAAAAGTTATACTAAAATTGAAATTTTGAAGGTAATATTTTGTTGAATGAAATAAAGGTTTTACGGTTGCTTGAAAAATAAAAATATACTTATGAAAAAACAAGGCAAACAAACCAAACAAAACACAAACAATATTGAATTCGATGCGATATGGAAAGAGTTGATCTACTTTTTTTTTCATGAATTCACGGCTTTTTTTCTCCCAAAATTACATAAAGACATTGATTACAGCTATCCCCCCGAGTTTTTGGAGCAAGAACTACAAGAACTTATTGAGACAATCGGTTTCAAGAAAAGAATAGCGGACAAGCTTGTAAAAGTGCGTTTGAAAAGCGGCATTACGAAATGGGTATTTGTGCATATTGAAGTGCAATCTTATTTTGAACGCTTCTTCGGCAAACGTATGTTTGAGTTTTTTTCATGGATTTTTAACAAATACGGTCAATCAATTGTTGCTAAGTAATCGAATTGAAATAAACGCTGTTATTGACTAACCACGCCCTTTAGGGCGTGGGGCAGAAATTAAATCATTCTTAGGCTTTAGCCGGTCATCTT
>JAYUQN010000473.1:0-4000 GCA_043756725.1 Saprospiraceae bacterium | reverse complement strand
CGCTCATGGAACCATATCGCCATTCGTGAATAACGGTATTGTTCCACCCTATTTTACAACTCAATGCATATATAAAAAAAAGAAACGCCATAAAAAATAAAGGGTAGAGATTGGGCGATGAACGGTTTTCACGCGTATTCAACAATCCATAATATCTATTGTATAAGCCATAGCCCATACTGAACAACAGTAAAAAAATGAAACCCAAGCCCAGATAGCCATACCCTTCATATTGCCCGCTATCTGACAAAGGAAGAGACGGCAATATTTTACTATATTCTAAGGGGTTGAAAAATGTATTGAGGTTTGACGCATAGCTGCCAAAACCGACAGATTGTGAAATGGAAAAAGGCATCAAAAAACCACCTAAAAGGTAGAAAACAAATAAGACAACGGCTAAAACACCCATTCCATAAGGTAAAACATGGTACACAGGCATCAACCGCCGTTGCGCCATTTCCACAAATGAGGCTAAGGCAATACCCATTATCATCACCGTTATATATTGACTGGCTCCTATACAAATACCTGAAAGCACGGTGAAATAGACAAACTTTTGCTGCGGTGTTTTAAGGGTATCAAAATAATGGGCTAAAGCTGCTAAAATAAAAAAATGCGACATCATGTTTATATGACCGTAGCGGTACAAAAGAGGTGGCGCAATGATAAAAAAAACAACTGCTAAGGTTTGTAGGTACAAAGGCGGCGTAATTTGGTATTTTTTACAGACATTTTTTATCAATTTCAAACCAAAATAGCCTTGTAAAAGAAAACATAATAGAAACCACCAGCCGAAATATTGAAAATCAGAAGGCAACCATTTTGAAAATAATTTGAAGACAATTGCTAAGGGTGAAACGATGCCTGTCATGCCCGAACCTGTAATAGTGGGATAATCATAGCCTTCCATGCGCCCGATAATTGGAAATGACCAGGGCGAATATCGGAAATAGTTCCATGAAATCATCTCTGTACCGGGGTCGAAAGAGAGGCGATATACCCAATTGGTATTGGTGAAATTGAGGGTACTAATACCAAATTTCACTATAAAAAATAGGGCGCACAGTGTAAAAACAATGTAATGGGAATAATCAAATTTGATTAATTTCACCTTAGTCCTAATGTTATCTATCATTTTTTTCTCCCAATTTGTCGTATTCAGCTTTGTTTCTTCCTCCCCAATTTTCAACAAAAAGGCAAACCTATACAATACGGCTAAAGATATGAATATAGGCGTTATGAACAAATAAGAATAAGGTGTAAAAATAAAAGCATAAAATATAGCCAATGACATTTTCAAAGTGCAAATAGCAAATAAAGAAAAATCTAATTTATCTTTAAATTTCCACCAAATCAGCCCCAATAATAAAGATACTGAGGGGGTAATCAAGAATAGATTTTTTTTCAAAGAAGCGATTTGTACAACCATATCGCCGCCTTTTTCAAAGAAAAATAGGGCAAACCCTAAGCCATTATACAGATGGACGGGTTTATCACTGCGTGTCCATTCGCCTAAAGTTGCCAAACCATAGTCTGTTTGAGCATTAACAAAAATGTAAGGGTCTTTCATTAAAAAAGGACCATAAAGTAAGGCACACCCCGCAAAAACCCATAGTCCAAATTTCAATGTAGGACGCCAACCGTCTTTTGTCCACAACATAAAAGCATACAATGGCAACCAAAACAAGAGTGAAAACCGAGACATTAAGCATAAAACAATGGTAATGATGGTGAAAGTTCGAGAATTAGTTGTCAAACTCATACCCAACAATAGATAATAGCACATTATCAATTGCTCAATTGTAACAGACCATACGCCTTGCTCATAATCATAAACATTAGAAATAAGTGAGACAGGCAAAGCCAGTAAAATAAATGAAGCAAATAAATTGATAGGGGTCTTGATAATTTTTACTGAAAAAAAGATATATGTCAAAGCAAAAATCCAAAAAGTAACATAACGAGGGTCAAATTTGAACATTTCACTTGGCAAATAAGGCATCCATTGAGCAGGCAAATAAGTTGGATGTAAGCTATAGCCAAAATCATCAAATACGGTGTAAGGAAATTGACCTGCTAATGCACGTTTACAAAATCGCTGAACTAAGGGAATAATATCTGAATAACTGGGGTTGATGGCAATCTTTTTATACAATTCATCAAGCATGTTGAATGACAGCCAAACACCTACAATAGTCAAAATACTGAGGGGTATTATCCGTACCCACTTTGTGGATAAAAGCTTGTTTTCAATGGGAAATGATGCTTTTTTACTTAAAAACAAAGGTAAAATACAAATAAGAAGTTGAATGCCCAAAAATAAAAACGGGAGGGTATGCGGGTCAAATTCTTTACGCCAAAACGTAAATAAGCCCATTTCAACAAAAAGAAGAAGGGCTAAAAAGATGAAATAGACGTTTGAACGTGTTGGCATAGTATGAAATTATTTTTTTGTTTCTTCTTCTAAAGCTTCCCAATACTCCACCGCGCGTCGTGTGTGGGGAATACAAATTGAGCCACCTACAAGGTTGGCAATGGCAAATACTTCAAAAACTTCATCTTTCGTCACGCCCAATTCGAAGCACGTGCCGATGTGGTAACGGATGCAATCATCGCAGCGCAGCACCATGGATGCCACTAAGCCCAAGAGTTCTTTGGTTTTTTTATCTAAAGCGCCTTCGTCATACGTTTGATGGTCGAGGCTCCAGAAGCGTTTTATGACTTTGTTGTCATGTGCCAAGATGCGGTCATTCATCTTTTGGCGGTAGTCGTTGAATTCTTTTACAATTGACATGAAGATAATGGTTAATGATGAATGGTTAGTGGGTTATTATGCTCTACCTCTATTCCGCAACCGCCAAATAGATACCAACAAGCGACCTGCCAGTAAAACAGCCGCTACAATACTTCCCACAGTAAATAATATATATTCACTTTTGATATAGTCTAACAAAGCGATGCGTTTGGACTCGCTCAATGTTTTAAGCAAATTATCGGGACTACCACTATCTATCCAAATGTTAAAGCCTTGCATTTGGGCTATTAAAGTGCCTATAATAACCAAAGAGGCTAAAATGAAACCGATTTTAGGATAGAGGGTATTGGATATAAATGTGTGTTTCAATAAAAAGGCATAGCGGGTGAAAGTGATAAAGCTGATGATAAAAACGATATTCGTTATCTGAAAAGGAAAATTGGAAAAATCTTTCCAAATCGGGAACATAACAACACTGACTACAACCGCCGTAGCGACCCACCAAATCAATTCGAGCGATAATTTATTATTCATTTTACTTATGCAATTTTAAAAAAAAGCAAAGGTAATCATGAAAGTGTTGACAAGAACCACGAATTGACGAATTTTACCAATTTCACTAATTTAGATGTTGACAATTAATTTGAATTAGGATGCTAAGGATTATAAAGGATGTTAAGGATTTGGATATCACCCTATTATCGAAGAAGTAAAAATCAGTGGTTAAGGTCAAAAATAATGAGAGGTATCCAAATCCTTAACATCCTTTATAATCCTTAGCATCCTAATTCAAGTTAATTGTCAACATCCAAATCCATCAATTCGTGGCGCCAATTTGTAGCCAAAAAGAGCCACCATGTCTTTCAACACCTTGTAGATTAGGATGCTGCCAAACGGAATCGAGCATGTCCCTCAATTCTTTATCTTCACTGATAAAATAGTTGGGCATAATCGGATGGTAGCGTTTAGGGTTCGCCATTATATAGGCGGCTAAAAGATATTGCTCAGTGTAAAAACGGTCGCACATAAATTGGGGATAATCGTAAGGCAAGTAAATATCGTGGATGTGTACAATTACGCCTATCGGCAATTTGGGCAAAACTTCCATAAAAAACACCATCGCATCGGAGTTGGGCAACACACGGTGGCTGTTGTCTATAAACAAAATATCGTTGGGTTGGAGTTTGAAAATAAAGGAAAAATCTATGTTTTCAAAAGGCTCTCTGATGATTTTATGCGCCAAAT
>JAYUQN010000472.1:0-11394 GCA_043756725.1 Saprospiraceae bacterium | reverse complement strand
AAAGATGAAGAAGATAAAAAGGTGAAAGTTTTCAACCGTTTGAATTTTCAAGGGGAAGCCACCACACAGCCAGAGATGAATTTCAATCATCTTTCTGTCATAGATGCTAAAGAAGGCGCAAAAGCAATGCCTATTACCGTAGGTTTTACCAACTATAATGGTGGCAATTGGCTTGCCAATGGTAAAATTTTAAGCTATACGGATTTCGATGACAAAACGCATCCTGATAGAGAATTGGCAAATGCCGCCCTGACGATGAACGCCGATGGTTCTGAAAAAAAAGTGCTATTGGGTGAAAAAGGGATGAACTTTAGCGATGTGTCTATTTCACCAAACGGCAAGTGGATGCGCTTTTTTAAGTCTCCTACTGAGGGGGTCAATTTCCCAATGTTGTACCTTGCTAATGCCGATGGAACGAATGCAAAAGCCGTTGATTTTGACCGTTCTATTGCTGCTCTTGCTTGGTCAAAAGATGGTAAATACCTTTATTTCACAGCCCAATCCAATGGTGGACAACCGCTTCACAGGCTCGATTTAGCAACGCTCAAAGTGGAACAACTGACAGATTTTGACTCTGGTATCCTTAGTTTTGATGTAAGTGCCGATAAAATATTATATGCTAAAACAGAGGTGTCCAATCCCAATGAATTGTATGTGGCTGATTTAAGCATGAAAAACTCGCTCAAACTCACAGCACACAATGATTGGGTTAAAAACAAGGCTTTGAGTTTTCCTGAAAAACGAACGCTGACCAACTCAAAAGGGCAGAAAATAGAGTATTGGATTATGAAACCGACCCTTATTTCCAAAGGAATTCCTACGGAAGAAGCAGGTAAAAAATACCCTCTTTTGCTCAATATGCACGGTGGACCCACCGCTATGTGGGGTCCGGGCGAGTTTTCGATGTGGCATGAGTTTCAGTATTTTTGCTCAAAAGGCTATGGTGTTGTGTATGCCAATCCTCGAGGTTCTGGGGGGTATGGTCTGGCATTTCAAAGAGGGAATATAAAGGATTGGGGAACGGGACCGACCGAAGATGTTCTCGCTGCCGAATCCGATGCTGCAAAACAAGCTTGGGTGGACACAGCGCGCCAAGTCATAACTGGCGGCTCGTATGCAGGCTATTTAACCGCTTGGATTGTGGGTCACGACAACCGTTTCAAAGCCGCTTTTGCCCAACGGGGTGTCTATGATTTAACCACTTTTATGGGTGAAGGCAACGCTTGGCGTTTGATTCCCAACTATTTTAACCTCCCGTGGAATGATAAAACAGAAAAGGTCTTAGCAGCCAATTCCCCCTATACTTTTATTGACAATATTAAAACGCCCCTATTGATTAAGCATGGTGAAAATGACCTGCGCACGGGTCCCATTCAATCCGAAATGATGTATAAATCCTTGAAAATATTGGGTAAAGAGGTCGAGTATGTCCGTGTGCCGGGTGCGACGCATGAGTTGTCACGCACCGGCAATGTTCGTCAACGCATTGATAGGATATTGCGGATTTATGAGTTTTTTGAACGGTATATTGGGAAGCCTTAGGATTGTTTTGGATTTAGCAAATGGTTTAGGAAACTGAAAATATTTTTTTACAAAAAAAAGGGAAGTTTCCTAAACCGCTTGCCAAATCAGAGAAATGTAAACAGTCTTATGAAACATCCCTTTAAAAAAGATAAAAAAGCCAAAGCTGCTATTGACCAAATCACAAAAAATAATTATCCACAACATTTTGCTTTGTCTAATCCGAAGGGACTCCTACGGAGAAAGCAAATTTTCTTGATTGGTGTAAGTTTTAGCCTTCAAAAACGAGGAATTACTGACCATAAGATTGCCCCTTTTCCTATACCCGCTTCCTAAAAGTATTGATCTTTTGTCTTAAAGATATTCCTAAAAACCTCTTGTACGCATGCAAAAGGGCTTTTTTACTGAGGAGGGGTAAAAGAATGATGTCTCAATTATAGTTGTATGATTGGCAATAAAAACCTAATTTTGCGAAAAATTTAATAAAAATGACAGATACACTCGACATCCCAATACCTAAAGCAAAAGCTCACAATTTTCAGCCCGATATACACGGCTACTATGGCGATTTTGGCGGCGCTTTCATCCCTGAAATGCTCTACCACAACGTTGAAACTTTGCGTAAAAACTACTTAAAAATCATCAATTCTAAGGATTTTCAAAAGCAATTTAAGTCTCTTTTGAAAGATTATGTCGGGCGACCGACGCCTTTGTATTTTGCTGATAGACTCTCTAAAATGTATGGCGCACAAATCTATTTGAAACGAGAAGACCTTTGTCATACAGGCGCACACAAGGTGAATAACACCATCGGTCAAATCCTTTTAGCACAACGATTGGGTAAAAAACGCATTATTGCTGAAACAGGCGCAGGGCAACACGGTGTTGCAACAGCTACGGTTTGCGCTTTAATGGGTGTTGAATGCGTGGTTTTTATGGGTTCAGTGGATATAGAGAGGCAAGCGCCGAATGTGGCACGAATGAAAATGCTTGGTGCAACAGTTGTTCCCGCCACATCAGGCAGTCAAACGCTGAAAGATGCGACCAATGAAGCCATTCGAGAATGGATAAATCGTCCAGAAGATACGCATTATATAATAGGTTCGGTAGTGGGTCCACATCCTTATCCCGATATGGTAGCCCGTTTTCAGTCTGTTATCTCAGCTGAAATCAAGAAACAATTGAAAGAAAAAACGGGTAACCCCAATCCCGATTACGTTATAGCCTGTGTAGGCGGTGGCTCAAATGCGGCAGGCGCATTTTATCATTTTTTAGACACCCCCTCAGTAAAATTGGTCGCCGTGGAAGCCGCAGGTGAAGGGATTCACAGTGGAAAATCAGCAGCAACGAGCGTTTTAGGGACAAAAGGCGTGATACACGGTAGCCGCACTCTTTTGATGCAAACGGATGATGGTCAAATAGTCGAACCACATTCTATTTCAGCAGGTTTGGATTATCCGGGCATTGGACCTTTGCATGCCCACCTTATTACATCAGGTCGGGCATTGGCAGTGAGCATCACCGACGCCGAATCTTTAGAAGCGGCGCTTATGCTTGCGCGTACTGAGGGGATAATTCCCGCTTTAGAATCGGCTCATGCGTTTTCTGCTTTGGAAAAATTAAGTTTTAAAAAGAATGATGTGGTGGTGGTGAATTTGTCGGGACGTGGAGACAAGGATTTGGCAACCTATATGAAAGCGTTAAATTTATAAATTATGTACTTAATTTCAACAAAACAAGCTCTCAGTTACGTTGCCAGATTAGAAGATTGCTCCTTACCTAAAGAAGAATGGACGCATGAAACACACCTCATAGTCGGCATGTATATGGTCTTAAATTATAAGGAAAAGGCTTTTGAAGCTATGAAAGAACGGATTTGGCGCTACAATGAAGTCTTAGGCAAAGGCAATGAGAACACGGGTTTTCACGCCACGCTCACCGTCTTTTGGCTTTGGGCAGTCAAAAAATTTTGTGATGCACAGGGCATTACAAAATTTGACGAAACGGCTGTAGATGAATTGATTTATTATGAACCTTTAGCCAATCGAAGATTGGTGGAAGATTATTATCACCCTGCGATATTGATGTCACCTTATGCGCGCAGGCAATTTGATTTTCCAGATTTGCAAGATATGGAAGGGGTAGAGTATTTTCTATGAAAATTTACAAAATCGTTTAGGTATTGGAATTATTAGTTAGGAATTGTTGAATAATATCATTTACATCTACTGTAGTAATGCTAAGGGCTTCAGCTATTTCATCAATACTTAATTTATTTTTAAAATAAAGATTGATTGTTGCTTTCTCAACTGCTTTAGCAGCTTCTTTAGCAGCTTCTTTAGCGGCTTCCTTCGCTTCTAATGCGGCTTCTTTAAGCATTTTGTCAGTCCATTCTTTAGAAGTTAAGCCATCATGGTCATATTGAAAAAACATTTCGCTAATGCGGTTACTTCTTTTATAAGCTGTTTCCATATTATATTTAGGTATATAATTGTAATTTAAATATTTTTGAAAATCAATTTCTTCTTTATTTGGAAGAATAAGCATCTCGTCTGCAAAGTTAATGAAATATTCAATTTCGTCAATAGATAAAAGATGTTTTTGGGCAAGTTCATATACTTTTTTCTTGTATTCTAAACGTAAAATGGGTGAATCATTCGAGTTTAAAAGATATTGATTGGCTAATACAGCAAGCGCAAATATATTTTTTGATTTTAATAAATTTCTTTCAGTTGGGTTAATAACTGTGTAAGTATTGTATCTGAAATTCAAAGTCGTACCCAAACATTCTCGTGTATACACATTGTAATCAACGGGCAAGGTTTTACCCGTAAATATAACCAATGTCACAATATCTTTATCGGGATAGCGCATTGAAATCAAGGTATAATACAAGAATATACGTCTTGAAAAATTGGGTTCAGGCGTGTGCTGGATTTCAATATGCCATAAAATCCACTTTTCAGTTCCGTCTTTCAGATAAATTTTCACCAATTTATCTGTTATTTTTTTCCCTTTTTTACTCAAACGTAGAGGACGCAAGGCGCTTCTAAATTCCTGCTCTAAAAATTCGGGTGGGCGAGTGAAGTCCACTTGCCTATATAATTTAGGCATAAAAAAAGCTATAAAAGATGGAAAAAATGCAGTTATCAAACCTTTCCACGAGCCGTCAATGTCGGGTGTATGTTTCTTTTGTCTCATAATATTTGTTTAAAGTGGTGTAATTTTTATTTATTTAAACCTTATCTTTGAGTTAAATTCGAGAGACAAATGTAAAATACGATTTTTAAAATTTAAAACATTTGTTAGTAAAATTTTATATTTTTAAAACTAAAATAAGTGAAATAAATATAAAACGCCTCAAATGGAAGAAAGATATGCCATATTAGCTAAGAAAATTGCGCTCGTTGTAGGGCTTGCCGCTTGTATAATTTTTTTTACTGTTCTTTTTACACAATTATTTAAAAAAGAAGAGCCTGATAGACAGCCTTTTTTCGATGGGCAGTCAATGACACATGAAAATTCAGATATTAGCAAAGGAAAAGAACTGTTTATAAACAATTGTGCTCAGTGCCATCATAAAAATATGAAAGACCGTTTGAAGGGTCCACCACTTTATAATTGGCGAGATTATTTCAAAGATGAAAATGAATTATGGACATATTTGAAAGATAATAAAACGTATTTGAGTAAAAATAAAAATAAGAAATTGAAGCAACTGCTAAAAGATTATCAAGGTGCAGAATGTATGAATTTTCCCAGTTTAACGCTTCAAGATGTACAAAATATAGTCAACTACATTCGTTGAAAGTATTCCAATATTAAATAATATATATATATGAATCGCCTATCAAACCTTTTTCAAAACAAAAAACAAGACATTCTCAATATTTATTTCACCGCAGGCTATCCAAAACGCGAAGATACTGAGGGGGTCATTTTGGCACTCGATGAAGCGGGTGTGGACTTGATAGAACTCGGGATGCCGTACAGCGACCCTTTGGCAGACGGCCCAACTATCCAACAAAGCGGGACTAAAGCCTTAGAAAATGGGATGAGTTTGGATATTTTATTCAACCAAATCGCCTCTGCTCGTAAAAAAACACAAGTGCCTTTGATTTTGATGGGCTATTTCAACCAAGTGATGCAATATGGTGATAAACGGTTTTTTCAAAAATGTCAAGAAGTGGGCGTGGATGGTTTGATTTTACCTGATTTGCCTTTGGAGGAATATGAATTGAAATATCAAAAACTGTTGATGGATTTGGATTTGAAAATTTCGTTTTTGATAACGCCTCAAACGCCTAACGACCGTATTCGTAAAATAGATAGACTCACAACGGGCTTCGTTTATGTCGTTTCAAGCTATGCTATTACAGGCTCTACAACGGGCATTTCACCCGAACAAATCGCTTATTTTCAGCGCATAAAAGCCATGAAATTGAAGAATCCTTGCCTTATTGGATTCGGTATTTCAGATAAAAAATCGTTCAACACGGCTTGTCAATATGCTAATGGTGCTATCATTGGGTCAGCTTTTATCAAGGCGTTGGGACAAGAAGGGGAAAATGTTGAAACAATTTCTAAAAAATTTGTTTCAAATATTCTTCAAGTACATGCGTTGGTTTAAGCGTAAAATTATATTGATAATATATTGATTATCAATATTTTAAGATATTATTTTAAAAATTAAAAGTGCATATTGTATCCTTGCAGTATGCACTTTTTTTATGTAAAATAAAAAAATGTTTAAAAAAATGTAAAAAAATTTGTTTTATAAGAACAAAATGTTTTATATTTGTGCTGTGATTAGTATTTTTATATAACAGTTCAAATTTCCACGCCATGATTTCTAAAACAGACATGATTCATACAGAACAAATTATCCGCTTACAATCGGGTCATTTTGATATTGACCTTTTCAAGATGCGTGATATAGCAGCCCAATTTATCCAAAAGCACTGGCTCAATGCTTTCTTAGCCTTGCTATTGGTGTATGTGGTTTTTACCAAAGACATTCACTTTTCCGTTCATCTCAACGATGATGGTAAAACTCCTATTGCGAAGGCTTCGGCTCAACAAGTAAACTTAAAACAAAAGATTGTAAAACAATCGAAACAACCTAATATGGCTGCTGCTGCTTTGGTTGATTTCAATGAAGGGGATGAGAATGACCACAACGATGATGGCATTATTGAAATGTTGCCTGCCCGACCTATGAAATCCGTTCGCAGTGTAGAAAAAGTTGATAAAGGTAATGAGGCAAACCTTTTCAACAACGTTGCCGTTTTCAACAATCCTGCAAAAGCAGACCCCTCAGTCGTTAAGTCTAAAAAGGACAAATGCCAAGATTATGTCTCTCGCTTTGTGAATGTGGCACGTGCTGAGCGCAGCAAATTTGGGATACCTGTAAGTATCACCTTAGCACAAGGCTTGCTTGAAAGTGACGCAGGGGATAGCCGTTTGACACGCTCTGCCAATAACCATTTTGGCATTAAAACATTTAATAGCAAAGTGGCTCATGTGGTTTTGAAAGACGATACGCCTAAAGATAAATTTAAAAAGTATGGCTCTGCATGGGAAAGCTACCGCGACCACAGCCATCTTTTGATGAAAAATCACTACAAGCACCTACAATATTTGAGTAAAACAGATTACGCAGGTTGGGCAAAAGGACTACAACAAGCAGGTTATGCAACAGACAAAACTTACGCTAATAAATTGGTTCAGATTATTGAAAGCTTGCAGCTTTATCGGTTTGATGAAATCTGAAAACAATGGACAACGGACAATTGATAATGGAAAACGGACAATTCACATCTAAGTGAATTGTCCGTTTTCATTAGTTGCCAGATTTAGGGTAAGTTTTTTGACAAAAAACTTACCCTAAATCTTTGCTATAATTTGCAAACAAAGACTAATAAGAAACGGACAATTTACCATAAGGCGAATTGTCCGTTTTCCATTATCCGTTGTCCACTGTTTATGTGTGGCGAATGCCCAAAGTTTCACATATTGCACGGTAACGTTTGATGTCTTTATCGTGTAAATAAGACAAGTGGCGTTTGCGCTTACCTACCAATTCCAACAAAGCACGACGGCAAGCGTGGTCTTGTTTATTGGTTTGGAGGTGTTTAGAAAGTTCTGCAATGCGGTAAGAGAACAAAGCGACTTGACCTTCGGTAGAGCCTGTGTTTTTAGCACCGCCTCCGTGTGTTTCAAAAATGCCTGCAACTTTTTCAGTTGAAAGATAAACTGCCATGATTTTTTATTAATTTTTACCAATCCGATTGTATAAATCTTTTTTAGCGGACGCAAAGGTAATTTATTCTTTTAGAATGTCAAAGAAGTTGTGGTAATTTTTTTCATTTATCCAATATCAGCAACTGCTCTGTTCTAATCGTTTCATTTTCACTCATATCATTGGCTTTACGCAGTTTTTCAACCGTTGTGCCATACATTCTCGCAATGCCGAACAAGGTTTCATCGCCTTGAACAACGTGGTATTTGCGCCGCAAATCTTCACCGTCATTAATGCCTTTAGTGTTGATATCTTGCTCTCTGACTTTTATCGGTTTGGGCAGTACCACTTCAATATAACCTTTGGGTACAAGTGTTTTTGGTTTTACAATCACCGTATTATAGGTTTTAGGCAACTCTTCTTCTATATTGCAAGCGCAATTTTGTGTTTTCACAACTTGACCGATAAAGATTTTTTCACCACTTTCCAAATTATTGATTTTGCGAAACTCAGTTTCAGACAGCTCAAAACGGTCTGACAAACTGGTAACCGTTTCACCTTTTTTCACAATATGCAAACCTAAGCCTTTTTTGACACTCAAAGCGGGTTCAGATATTGTCACAGTTTTAGTTGTAACGATGGGTTGCTTTGTTTTAGTAGCTACTACTTTTTTAGATTTAGTAACCACAGCCGTTTTAGGTTTGGCATTGACTTTCGCTGTTTTAGGTTTCACCACTATTGCGTATGTTTTTGGCAATGGTCTTACCACCTTTTTCACCGATTTTTCTGTATAAATAGGAGCAACAACCGCCAGTTTGTCGCAAGGATGAATTATATCGCTTGCCAAATCGTTCCACGCATGGAGTTGTTCGGGTTTTACATTATATTGCCGAGCGATGGCAAAAAGGCTTTCACCTTGTTGCACAACATGTTCTCCTTCTTGTGCAATGGTTTTACACTCAATGGTCTTTTTAATAACTTTCAAATCAAAACTGGCAGGCACATCGTTGCTGTGGGCTTCGGTCATACTCGGTTGTTGACCTTTAGGTGGTGCTACGATTTTAATGAGGGTACAAGGATGAATGACATCGGTCGTCATATCGTTCCAAGAACGGAGATTATTAACGGTTATGCCATAACGCCTTGCTACACCATACAGACTTTCACCTGCCTCCACCAAATGCTCCCCTTCCATAGGGTAGATACCACAAGCATTTTTTAGGGGTTCTTCCCCTGCTTTTGACGACACATATTCGGGCTGAGAAACATACACGTCAGATTGGGTCGTTACAATTTCTGGTTGTGATTCACTGCTTGCCACTTGGGCAGGATTAGGATTGAGATAATTACAAACGGGTATATCATTGATGCTGACCAATTCGAAAGTTTCGCCGCTTATCTCTTTTTCACGAATCAAACCAAGATCGGGCAATATCGTAATATCGGCTTCAATGCGGCAAATATGGCAAGGAGACACCCTAAACATATAGGCTTTGGTATCGCAAGCGGGTATATCGCCGAGATAAAACATGGCGGCATTGGCTTCCCTATCCGCATAACGCATGGTCACGTCTTTATCGCCCGGCAAATCACTTAATTGCACTTGCAATTCATAATTTGAACTGACATAAGTCATCATATTCTCATGCTGTGCCAAAAAGGCAACAGAGCCGACGGGTAGAATAGCCCAGCCACTGTCCAATTTTTTACAGATATAGGCTTTGCGCATCCCTGTATTGATTTCAGCAACGGTGCTTTGGTCAATTGACAAATCGGAACATTCCACCATTTTATCGGTCACCTTGTTTCGGATAACAGGACTTTCTAAGCCTGTTTCAAAGAAAATTTGATTGCCAATGGCATTATGGGTGCGATAAGACGTATAAGCAATACTGTTGGTGCTTTCGATAAAACGGTACTCGTATTTGTCCATACAAGCCGCATCGTAACGGATGAAAATATGCTGTGCGAAAGCGCAAACAGTGATAAAAAGAAGCGCGAACAGAAGAGATAATTTCCTCATGCTGGGTTGATTTTGAGTGAAAAATTATAGTGTTAATTCCTGCTTGTTTTTTTATAAAATTAAAATTCAAAACGAAGTTAGAGACAATCTTTGAAATTTAATAACGTTTTGCATCAAAAATCTTTGTTTTGAGTTGAAAATCAATGATTTATGAAATTTAACCCTAAAATTAAGCTGTTCTGATGAAATTTGCAAGATTTTAATTGAAAATCAATAATCGGTTAATAAATAATTACGCATTTACCCCCCTCTCCGAAGGGAGTCCTTTGGACAGTAATTTGACTATATTTGCGTAAAATTTTCTGTTGTCCGATGTCCATTGAAAATTGTCCATTAAAAATATGAATTATTTCAGTAAAATATCAGAACGTATTCCGAATATTGCCAAATACCTTGTGGCGTTTTTCACGGTGGTGGCTTTGGCATTTTTGTTTCCAAGCAATGCTAAGTTTAAATATCGTTTTGGCTTAGGGCAATCGTGGTTGTATGAAGATTTGACCGCAAATTTTGATTTTGCGATTAAAAAATCTGAGGCTGAATTGAGCGAAGACCGTTCAGCCGTAGAGCGAGATTTTTCACCTTATTACGAATTAGACACCGAAGCGGCTAAAGAAATTAAAAAAGAATTTACAAAGTCATTTGAAGAAACATTGAAGCGAAATCGGGTACAATTTCCCGATGTCGCTCGAAATACTGAGGGGTATCTCAGTTATGGTTATTATGTTTTAGACAAATTTTTTAATCGAGGTATTCTAAAAATAGATACTTTTTTAGAGAAAAAAGATAAGGATTTTGTCATTAATATATTGAGAGGTAACGTGACTGAAAAACAAACCTATCAAAACATCCTTACCCTCGAGAAAGCCCGCGACTGGCTGAGTGATTCGTTGCCTTATACCCGTTTGAGAGAACCTGAATTTTTACTCCCGCTTCTCGAACAGGTTTTGACACCCAATTTAACTTTTAACAGTGAAAAAACAAAAGCTTTTAAACAACAGGAATTGGAGCGTATTTCTACGGCAAGAGGCATGGTGAAAAGTGGCGAATTGATAGTGCCAAAAGGGGGCATCATCACGCAATCGGTGTTTCAAAAACTTATATCTTACCGAGAACAATATGAAACTGAATATTTATCGAGCCGAAAATTTTATGTCGTGGCTATGGGCTATGGGCTTTTGGTAGGCTTGATGTTGATGCTTTTTTTATTTTATTTAAAATATCACGTACCAAAAGTGTTTCTGAAATTGCGGTGGGTCGTTTTTCTACTCTCTTGGGTTTTGTTATACGCCTATTTAATGTATGGTATCAAAATGTCGGATGTTTTAAATCCTTATATGGTTCCGTTTTGCATTGCGCCCATCGTGATAAAGAATTTTTATAACAGAGAATTGGCTTTTATCGCCCACGTGATGATTATTTTGATAGTAGGTTTGATAATAGCACCGGGTTATGAATTTATTTTTCTACAATTTTTAACAGGCTTTGTCGTCACTTTTTCACGCTTTGATACGCGATATTGGGCAAATTTTTTTAGAAGCATTCTGTCTATTTCAGCCGTGTATGTAATAGGTTTCATAGGGCTTTCGATGGTGGAAGAGAGTAAATTCAG
>JAYUQN010000471.1:0-11404 GCA_043756725.1 Saprospiraceae bacterium | reverse complement strand
CATTTTGCCACGTGAAACGCCGCCAGCCTTGCGTCATCATCAAATAATCTAAGTGGCGAGTGGCGGTAAAATCATTGGGTTTGAAATAATAGGAAGGCTCTTCTATGAACCCTTTCAAATCAGACGTAAGAAGCAAATACGATAAAATATTGCTTTCATACTGCTCCATAGGAGTTCCTTCGGAAAGGGGGGTAACTTGCTTGCTATCTGTGGCTGCCAATGAAAAATGTCCCATAACGGGCTTGCCAAGCGAGTCGGTGGCTTCGAGCGTGAGCGTTACTTTTTCACGGGGTTTACAAGTGGTTTTATCCGCTTTTATAGTCAGATTGAACTGTTGGGCTTGTTTTTTAATGAAAACCAAACGCTCACAAATGGGCGTACCATCGCTGTTGAAAAGGGTTATTTGCACAATGCCATCATCGGGCACAGTTTGCCGAGCGATGGTGAGGGGTACAGTCGGTTTGGTATTGGGTATTTTAGCCGTGAAACATATTGTGCCACGTTGTTGCCCTATCACTACCAAATCCGCTGCTTTATCAGCCGCTTGTGGTTGGCTGTTGTTGACATAGACTTTGATATTATTTTTATTGGATATATTGTCTATAAGCATAACGTAGCCGTTTTCAAGAACTTTGGGTAAGGTGAAAGTGGTGAAACTGCCGTCTGCATTTTTCACTTTTGCGGTATAAGTGCTCCCCATTTTGGGCGTGAAACTGAGCATACCCATACCGAGATGTTCCGATTTGAAAAAACAAAGCGTATCGGTGTTGTTTCCAAGAACAAAGCCCTCCACATCCACTCCCCGACCCATTTTGTTAACCACTTTGAAACCCACACGGCTTAACACACCCGACACCAAATTGCCGCTTTCAGGAAAAAATTGGCAATCAGCAACAACACTCAACGCTTTCAGTTCGCCTTCATTGGGGCTTTCATGCGGCTTATTTTGCCAAATTTTTACTTCCTTTTTAAAGAAAAAATCGTCCGAAAAATTGCGCATATAGTGGGTATAAGCGCGCAACGTATAGACGCCTTCGGGTAGTTTTTCATCGAGTTTAATATCGCCATTGGCAGTGCCGCTTGTGCATTTCAAGGTCACATGTTTTAGGATAGTGCCTTTTTCAGGCTGCACCAAATCCACATAAAGGATGCGGCTGACAGAATCAATACCATGAATTTGGGCATCTAACAAATAGGCTTTAAACCACATCGTTTCACCCGCCATATAGTAGGGCTTATCAAAATGAAGATAAACTTTTTCTTCGGGTGCTTGCTGGAGATAGGCGTGGAGTTTGGTAGCGATTTTTTTAATCAAATCATCGTTGGTGGAGACAACTGAATAGCTTGATAGCGCAAAAAGGGCGAAAACAAAAAGAAAGCTGTTTCTGAGTTTCATCTTTTTTTGAATATTGAAGGTTTTTGAATGAGCATAAAGATAAAATGATTTGTTATAATATCTTTAGATTTTATCTTTTTTTTATTTTTTAATACCCCTCAGTAAAAAGCCCTTTTTTCGGTTAAACACTTTCAAGTTTTTTTATATAAAAATTAAAAACTTATGTAATTATTGCTTACAAAATTTGTTGTTACAACAATAATTAATTAACTTTATATCTTTGAAATTACACTGCGAAAAACCAAACTGCTTTACTTATGAAGCCACACACGCTATACCTGCTATTTTTAACAATTCCTTTGTCTGTATTTGCCACCTCGGAAGATACAGCCAGAACACTCATTAAGCAGGTTTTTATCAATGACAAACCCATTGAAAATGTGGCGATTTTGAATGTCAAAGCTTTGGAAGAAGACCTTGTTTTTGAGTTTACTTCACCCGTTTCACAAAAAGAGAAAGATACGGTCACCTACACCTATCGCCTTGAAGGGTTTGATGATACCGATAAAAAAACACGGCATCCTGTCACCCGCTATACCCGCTTGAAAGGGGGTGACTACAAATTTTGGGTGCGCGCCAGCAATGATACGCTCAAATCGGTCAGCAAAGTCCATGTGGAACGCTCGCTTGATGAAGAATGGTGGTTTTATCCCTCTTTGCTGCTCTACGGCTTGTTGATTGCGGGAGCCATTACTTATTTTTGGAATATTTACAACCTGCGCCAAAAACTGAAAGTGCAGACCATCCGCAACCACATTGCTTCTGATTTGCATGATGAAGTGGGCGCAACTTTGAGCAGCATCGGCATTTCTATCCGCACCATGCTCAAACGCTTGGGTGATAGAGAAACAGAAGTCGCTAAAAGTTTAGAGCATATAAAAGTTGTCACGGATGAAACGAATCGAAATCTACGTGATACTGTCTGGTCTATCAACCCCGAGAATGATTCGTTTGAAAAAGTTTTTGAGCGCATGAGCACCTTCGCCTATCAAATTTTGCAAGACAAAGACATTCTCTGCTCCCTTGACAATCAAGTGGATATGACCAAACCCTTCAAAATCAGCATGGAACAACGTCAAAACGTCTATCTGATTTTTAAAGAAGCCGTCAATAATATCGCTAAACATTCGGAAGCGACCAAAGTTTCAATCACCATGAAACGGGAGAAAAACGGTATTTCATTGGTTTTAGAAGACAATGGCAAGGGTTTCGATATCGCTGAAAATTATGAAGGCAATGGCTTGAAAAACTACCGCCGTCGGGCTGCTGAGAGTTTTATTGAGTTTGATATTAAGAGTGAAAAGGATAAAGGAACGTTAATAAGCTTGTTGATACCAGAACTTTAACTTGAATTAGCGACCCCCTACCCCTAAAGGGTAATGCCATTAAGCTAAGGATTTTTAACCGAGGTTTACGTAGAGACGTTGCAGTGCAACGTCTTAGTTGTGGTCAAATTTGGCTAAATCTAAGACGTTGCAGTGCAACGTCTCTACGTAAACCTCGGTTAATATTCCTTAGCTTAATGGCATTGCCCTAAAAGGGAGTACATCCGAAGTAGGTCAGAATTAGGTACTTTTTCCAAATTATTTTGATAAAATTGTACAAAACTCTAAGCTACTTCGGATGTACTCCCTTTTAGGGGTAGGGGGTCGCTCGGGCTTTTTGAAATCCAAATCTTTAGCATCTTTTAAAATCCATAGCATCCTAATTCAAGTTAAAAAAAAATCTTAATTATATCCCCTAATCTGGGGATATACCATATAAAACCAATAGCTGAAATTTGTTACAAAACCCAAAAATGATAATGATGATAAGTGCCATTATGTTTGAAGACGATAAGCAATTCCGACGCAGTTTTCAAGAGTATTTTGAAGATTCCGACACTGTGTTTTTGGCAGCGGCGTTTGCGGATGCCGAAAGAGCTGTGGCGGAAGTCAGAAAGCACAAACCCGATGTGGTGATTATGGATATTCAAATGCCCGGTATCAATGGCTTGGATGCCTTGCGGCTCATCAAAGCCGCTTCGCCCAATACGCATGTGATGATGCTCACCACTTTTGATGATGATGAAAAAATATTTGCCGCTATTTGCTACGGGGCTTCGGGCTATGCCATGAAATCGGATGAATTGGACAGATTGGAAACTGCGATGGGCGATGTGAAAGCGGGTGGCGGCTATATGTCGCCCAGCATAGCCGCTAAAGTGATGAAAATGTTTCAAAACCAACTCGTCCGCAAGCAACCCGAATATGCCGACTTGACCGACCGCCAAAAAGAAGTGCTGCAAGCGATGGTCAATGGCAAGAGCCGCAAAATGATTGGCGAGCATCTGAAAATTGGCTACGATACGGTGGGTGACCATATTAAAGAGATTTATCGAAAATTGCACGTGAATTCCGCTTCGGAGGCGGTGAGGGAGGCGATTTTGAGGCGGATTGTTTGAGGGTTTTACCCCCCTCAGTATAAAACATATTTTTTAACCAAAACTAAAAACAGGAAACATGGTATTACAAAAAACAACCATTATTTTTTTTGCCTTATTTATGCTTAATAATCCTATTATAGCGCAGGAAGAATTGACTTTGACAAATGTTCCGCAAAAGGGTTTATATTTTTGTTGGGCAGCAAGCATGGAAACAGCCATGAGCTTCTTTTCATCTTCGATTTCTCAATGTTCTTTGGCTTATCAACAAGCAAGATATTTTCCAAGCTCTGTGAGACCAACTAGATCTTGCTGTAATCTATTATGTTCAGGTGCGTGTGATAGCGATGGCGGTAGGTGTAATTTATGTGACCAACCGTTGCCGTATCGAACCCAGCTATCAGGTTCTACAGAATGCGAGAAAATATTTAAAAAATTCGGTTTTAATGCTACGGAAAAAATGAATAATGGCTCGCTAACACCAAGTGATGTTAAAAATGCCATAATTGACCAGATTGATAATGATAAGCCTATGCTTTCCGTTTTTACCGTGAATGGTGCAGGCATGTTTGGGGCACATTTTGCCGTTATTAAAGGTTATGTGAATACAACTACTACTACCGAGGAGTCTTTTATGAGTGTTTTTGATCCTTGGTATCCGTGCGAAGGAAGCCCTTCTTTATTGAATTTTCGGATTTTAAATGGTACATCTGTTAGTACCAATGACAGGACATATTTAAATGTATTAACTTACGTTCAAGATATAAGCAAAATAGAACCTATTATAAGAGGAATGGCAGTAAGAAGTCCTAAATCCAAAATATTGAACCCTGAAAACAATCTAAGTGCTGAAACCAAAAAATTACTTCAATATGGCATTACAAAAACACTTAAACAAAGTGAATTTGATTCTCTTAAACTAAAAACGCCCCTACAATTTGTCAATCGCACAAACCTTGATTATCTATTAAATACAGAAGATGCTTGTAAATCTAAGAGCAAAATCTTCGAAGTTTATAAAACAATTGATAGTGCGTCAGTCACAACTACTATGCAATTAATTGATAATCAATGGGTTCCGATAGAAATTAAACGAAACCGTTATCCTTTAAATTTTAATGTGAATATAGATAATTCTCCTGTGACATTGAACAATCTTCCTTCTGTTCGAGGTGTTCAATGTTTTGAACATATTATTATCAGTGGTACGCACTATGAGTTTTATAAATTTGTATATAATGGCAAAGCCTATTTAATTCCGATACAGCGTACATCTAATATGGTTGACAATAATGGGAAAAAGTTGTTTCAATACAAAGCTTACTTAGCAAGCGATTTATTAAACTCTATTAAGGTTGTTTCACCTACATTTATAAATCCGAAAATTGATAATTCTAAAAAGTAAAAATCATTTTTTTAACTAAAAAAAACTTATTCAACCATGGGAAAAATCCATAGAAATTTTGCTATTTTAGCGCCCTCGGGCTTAAATACTGGCACTGTACCCAATTACAATATTCAAAAAGAAGACACTTTATTGGAAGCTTATTGGGGTGAAATAGACATGAAATATTTCAAAATTTCTTTCAAAAACTTAGAAAAGCTATTTGCGCAAGCCAAATCAAAAAAGCATGAAGTGGCTTTTTGTGTTCAAAAAATTGGTGACCCTGAAAAAGTAAAAGGCAAATGGATTGTCTTTGATGGAAAAGCCAAAGCCAATGAAGATTATTATATTTTTTCTGAAAAATTTTACGAAGATCATGGCAATACTATAGTGCCAGGGCAAAGAATGAGGTCTTTTAATAAAATGCCATATAACTTTATTTGCGCTTTAATTGGTAAGGCAACAGAAGATAATGCTATTTCTTATCCTATTTTCTTTCATCCTGCACGGACAAAATATTTAATCGAGTTTGAAAGAGGGTCTGGGGGTCCTGATGGTGCTGGTGGTGGTGTCGAAATTCCACCTCATTAGTTTTAAAAAAGACGATTAAATATCTTTTACCATTTAACATATAAATTTACATGACAACATTAGAATCGGAATATAATGACCTCCTAATTTTTTCGGGTAAGCTGGCAACTGGCTCAATGTTAATTCCTATACTCTTCGCAATTTATTACTGGAAGTTTTTGAATAAACCATTAAAACTTTTTTTTTGGTATTGCTTTCTAACTTTTTCATTAAACGTATTAGAAGTGTTTTTCATTTGGTCTACTGTTAATTATAAAGAAACTTTATTACCCCTCTTAAAAAAATGGGATATTAAAAATACTAGTTTTTATTCTATTCTATTTTTCTCAAAGGATTTCATTTTTTTGGGCTTATTTTTAAAAGAAACATTAAAACATCGTGTTAATATATCATGGGTGCAACCAATAATTATGCTTTTACTGATTTCTACTTGGGCAAATCATCTTTTTATTGAAGGATTTAGAGCCTATGGTGTTTTTAATCGTACAGTTGATGCCATTTTTTGTTTTGCAATACCCTTATATTTTTTATGGTTTATTTTCAATGAAAATTCAAAAGTGCCAATAGTTAAAAATCCTTATTTTTGGATAGGCTTAGGCTTGATTTCAACAGCTTTAATCGGTTTTTATTTATTTTTAGCTGGCGATAAAATTAGGGCAACTGATAAAGTATTGTTTTTTAAATTGGCTATCGTAAAAAATGTTATTATGATGATAGAGCAAGTGCTTGAAGCCATTGGCTTTTACTACGCCCGCTATACCAAATACCTCCCACAAAACACCCCCTCTCCGTAGGAGTCCTATGGACAGTAAAATGAGCAAAAAAGGGAGAAAAAAGCGCAAAAATCCTCTACACTTTGCAAAAAGGTAGAGGATTTTGATTTTTAGGGCTTTTTACATAAAATAAAATTTGCATATTAAAATAAAGGGGTTAAATTTGAAAAAGGGCAAGAAAAATCCTTCGCACCAGCAAGTGGGCGGGAGATTTTGGGTTTTATAGGGGGTGTCTTAATCTTGATAATGCCCTCTACAAGAAACTATTTCAATAGCGTTTTCAGACACACGATACACAAGGCGGTGTTCATCTGTTATACGCCGACTCCAACATCCTCTATAATTGCCTTTCAAGGGTTCGGGCTTACCTGTTCCACGGAAAGGGTCACGGGCAGTGTCAGTAATGAGGTTATAAAGGCGTTTGAAAACACGTCTATCTATCTCGACCCAAGTGCTTAAATCTTCAAATGCAGTGGGTTCAAAAATGATATTTCTCATAGATTAAAGTTTGGATTCGGCAAATTCTTGAAATTCAGAGGCAGTAAAAGCCATCAAATTTCTATTATTTTCAAGGTTATCAATCGCTCTATCGAGTCTATGAAAATAGGCTTCTTTGGATTCTTTTGGAAAGGATTTTTTCTTTTTGGGTCGAATACTGATAGTGACATCACTCTCTCCATTGAGTGTGATAAATTGGCGTATTTTGTCAATAATATCTTGACTAAATTCAGACGTTTGTATTTTTAAATTAACTTCCATCAAGGGTGCGGTTGTCATTCTTATTTTTTTACAAAGGTAAGGATTCTCTTACTATTAAACAATGCTTGAAAACATATTTTAAAGTCGTATAAAAGGGATTGTTATAAGAGCAAAATCCTTCGCACCAGCAAGTGAGCGGGGGATTTTGTGTTTTATACTGAGGGGGGTACTATGAGTTAATAATTTTCACCAAATCATCCAAAAACGCATCAGAGACATTTTCGATGTCTGATTTATCATACATTGTCAAAAGCCATAGTTCATCATCGGAAACTTTTAGGTAGGTCTTGAATCCTTTCCCGAAACCGTTTTCGATTTTTTTTCCAAAAGATAGTGTAATTTTTCCAATAACATCTTTACTTTGCATTAATATTTATAAAATACAATCAAATTGAAGCCTACAGATATAACAAATCCTGAATACTTCCACAAGGTCGTGGATTGTCAATACGCATGTCCTGCCCATACGCCTGTACCCGAATACATACGCATGATAGCCGCCGAGCGTTATACCGAAGCCTATATGGTCAATTGGGAATCCAATGTGTTTCCCGGTGTCTTAGGTCGCACTTGCGATAGACCTTGCGAACCTGCTTGCCGACGCGGCAGAATTGAAGAAGAACCCGTCGCTATTTGCCGTCTTAAACGCGTTGCTGCTGATAACAAAGGGGATATTTCAGCTTGGTTGCCTAAAATTCCTAAGGTTAAAAATGGTAAAAAAATCGCTTTAATTGGTGGGGGTCCCGCTTCGCTGACGGTGGCTCGTGACCTTGCGCCTTTAGGTTATGATATTCACCTTTTTGACGAACAAATAGCTGGTGGCGGCATGATGCGGAGTCAAATCCCCAGTTTCCGTTTGCCTGAAAAAGTTTTGAATGAGGAAGTGAATTTGATTCTCAATATGGGCATTCATACCCATTTTAAAAAATATGTGTCAAGCCTTAAAGATGTATTATCAAAAGGTTATGATGCTGTTTTTGTAGGCACTGGCGCACCGCGTGGACGTGATTTGAAAATTCTGGGACGGGAAGAAGGCAAAGCGAATATTCAGATTGGTATAGAATATTTAGCCAGTGTGGCTTTTGAACATACCGCTAAAATCGGTAAAAACGTCATAGTTTTAGGAGGCGGCAATACCGCAATGGATTGTTGTCGAACGTCTCGTCGCTTGGGTGGTGAAAATGTGAAAGTCGTTGTCCGCAGCCCTTATGCCGATATGAAAGCCTCGCCGTGGGAAAAAGAAGATGCGCAACATGAAGATATACCCATTTTAGACAACCACGTGCCGAAAGAATTTGTGGTTGAAAACGGGCGTTTGGTCGGTATGAGTTTTGAAAAAGTGAAAGCGGTTTACGATGAAAAAGGCAAGCGTTCCCTTGTGCCTACGGGCGAACCGCTTGTTTTTATAGAGGCTGATGATGTCTTGATTGCGATTGGTCAAGAAAACTCTTTTCCGTGGATTGAACGGGATTTAGGACTTGATTTTGACCAATGGAACATGCCAATCGTTTCAAAAACAACGTTTCAATCAACATTGGACAATGTTTTTTTCGGTGGTGATGCGGCTTTTGGACCTGAAAATGTCATTACAGCCGTAGCCCATGGGCATCATGCTGCTGTATCAATAGATTTATTTTGTCAAGGTAAAAGCGTCAATAATCGTCCTTCGCCTATGACCAATTTGGTCAGTCAAAAAATGGGCATACATGAATGGATGTTCGATAGCATGGTCGTCAATGATGAACGTTATAAAGTGCCACATGCTGAAAAGAAGAAAACCTTGAAAGACCGCAAAGTAGAAGTAGAACTCGGTTTTGATACAAAAGTAGGTTTCAAAGAAGCTCAACGCTGCTTAAATTGCGATGCACAAACCGTTTTTTATACCAATCGGTGCATAGAATGTGATGCTTGTGTGGATATTTGTCCAACGTCGTGCATCAGTTTTGTAGACAACGAAGAAGAAGATATTTTAAGAACACATTTAAATGCACCTGCGCTCAATTTGACGCAAGACCTCTATGTGTCCGATATTTTACCCACCAAAAGGGTGATGATAAAAGATGAAGACGTTTGTTTACACTGCGGCTTGTGTGCGGAACGTTGTCCGACAGCCGCTTGGGATATGCAAAAATTTTTATATTCAACCAGTAAAGCCAGTAATGTATGTGGGGTATTGCAGCTATAAATGATTTTGTTGTGCGTTTTGCGAATGTGAACGGAACGGGTTCAGCAAGTGCGAATGATATGTTTGCCAAAGCCGTTTTTAGAATGGGCGTTCCGTTTTCGGCTAAAAATATTTTTCCGTCCAATATTCAAGGCTTGCCGACTTGGTACGAGGTGCGTGTCAATGAAAAAGGCTATATCGGTAGGCGCGAAGGCTTAGATATTGTGGTCTGTGTCAATCCGCAAAGTTTGCCGCAAGATGTCAAATCGGTGCGTTCAGGCGGCTATTTTGTCTATGACAGCACTAAAATATTGCATCCTGAATTCGTCCGAACAGATATTCACTATATCGGTGTACCGATGATGGAAATATGTCTGCGTGAATATGCCGACCCTCGCTTACGCCAGCTTTTCAAAAATATGATATATGTCGGCGCATTGTCTATGCTGTTAGACATGGATTTCGATGTTTTCAAAGGCATTGTCACCGACCAGTTTAAGAAAAAAGAAAAGTTGATTGCGCCTAATATTCATGCCCTCGAATTGGGTAGAAATTACATAAAAGAGCATTACGACTACCCCCTCAGTATCCGCATGGAAAAACGGGATTTGGTAGGCGATAAAATTCTTTTTGATGGCAATTCGGCTTGCGGTCTTGGGGCAGTTTATGCAGGGGCAACGGTGGCGGCTTGGTATCCCATTACGCCTTCAACATCTTTGGTGAACGCTTTTGAAAAATATGCTAATAAATTGCGTATTGATAAAGAGACGGGTAAAAAGAAGTTCGCCGTTGTACAATCTGAGGACGAATTAGCTGCTATTGGCGTTGCCATTGGGGCTAATTGGAATGGTGCAAGAGCTTTCACCGCCACAAGTGGACCAGGTATTTCACTCATGAATGAGTTTTTAGGTCTGGCGTATTTTGCTGAAATACCTGTCGTGTTGACCGACGTGCAACGCTCAGGTCCATCCACAGGTATGCCGACACGGACGCAACAATCCGATATTTTACTCTCTGCTTATGCGTCACATGGCGACACTAAGCATATCTTGATTTTTCCTTACAATCCAAAAGAGTGTTTTGAACTACAAGCCTTAGCATTTGATTTGGCTGAAAGACTTCAAACACCCATCTTAGTCATGATTGACCTCGATTTGGGTATGAACGAACATTTGTCTCCCCCCCTCGTTTGGGATGATAATCGAAAATATGACAGAGGTAAAGTTTATAATGCCGAAGAGCTTGAAAATATGGCACAATTCGGACGCTATTTGGACTCCGATGGCGATGGCATTACCTACCGCACCTTGCCCGGAACGCACCCCACAAAAGGCTCATTTTTCACTCGGGGCACATCCCGTGATGAATATGCCCGCTACACCGAAGATGGGGCTGTCTATGTCCGCAATATGGAGCGTTTGGTGAAAAAATGGAATACAGCCAAAGAATTAGTGCCACAACCTATTTTGTATCAATCTAAAAATAAGCATGAGGAAGGTGTTATTTTCTTCGGCACAACCACCGATTCTGCCCTCGAAGCCCTTGATTTGCTGAAAAAAGAGGGTATTCATATAGATGCTATGCGCTTGTTAGCTTTCCCTTTTTCAAAAACCGTAGAGAATTTTATTAAAAAACATAAAAAAATCTACGTTATTGAGCAAAATCGGGATGCCCAAATGCGCAGTTTGTTAGTCAACGAATTGGAAATCAATCCTAAAAAATTGATTCCCATCCTCAATTTTGATGGCATGCCCATTACAGCAGCCAATATTAAAGGACAAATTATGCCGCACATTACTAAGCGTCTGTTAGCAGATAAAGCAGCCGAGCCGCCTAAAAAACGGTTTGCCAATGAAGTGCACGTGAAAGCTTTGATGGATGAATAGTTTCGTCGTAGCTTCGGATTTATCCGAAC
>JAYUQN010000470.1:0-4014 GCA_043756725.1 Saprospiraceae bacterium | reverse complement strand
GCCACTTCCGTCGTATTTTCAGGGGGCATTTCAGTTGTATTTAAAGCAGCAGCCGTTTCATGCTGTTCACTAAAATAACTGCGTTGAAACAAGAGAATACTCAAAACGCCAATCGTAATAGCTGAATCCGCAATATTAAAAACAGGTTGAAAAAAAAGAACTTCGTGTGACTCACTTCGATATAAAGGGAAAAAGAGCATATCTACAACTTTGCCGTGTAGAAAGCCAGCATAGCCCCCTTCTTGCGGAAACATTTTAGCGGGTCCTTCATTACAATGAAAATCTGAATTTGAAAAAATCATTCCGTAAAAAGCCGAATCAATCATATTGCCGATTGCGCCTGCCAATATTAAGGAAAAGCTGATCAATAAACCCGAATTGACATTGCGTTTCACCAATTTAATGATATAAAATATCAAAAAAGAAATAGCAATTAAACGGAAAAGGCTCAAAGCCAATTTACCAAACTCTCCACCAAACTTCCAACCGAAAGCCATGCCAGGGTTTTCTACAAAATTTAACCGTGCCCATTCAGCATTGCCAAACAAAGGGCGGTCTTCACCATAACAGAAGGATGTTTTTATCCATATTTTCAGAGCTTGGTCTATTACTAAAACCGAAAAAATAAGCAGAACAACAAGAAGTGACTTTTTCAAAACAATATTTTTTTAAAATGAAGGACGATGTGTAAGGGAATGATGAATGATGAATTTTTATCCCCTCTCCATAGGAGTCCATTCGGACAGTATTTATAGGGAGTAGGATTGAAATTCAATGAATTGTAAAATTCATCCTTCATCATTTCAAGGTATATTAAAGATATAAAAAAAACACATTAAAAAACCTGCAATTTTACGACTAAAATTGGAATTACCTAAATCAATTAACATTAATGAATTAATAACAAAAAAAATCCGCATATTCTATTGCAAATATGCGGATTATTAGACTAAAATATCTTTTACTTAAAACCTTCTAAGTCTTCACCTATCAATGTTCTTATAGCTGCAACAGCCAAAGCCGTTCCCGCTTCACCTCTCACGCCTTTAGAAGCATAATAGTCTTCAAGGTGCAATAGCGAATGATAATAAGCCACTTTCAAAGCGGTATAGACTTGGTCGTTGTATTGAGAAAGCGTTGACCATTTTTCCATACCTTTCCACAGACCCGAGTGCCAATCAAAAGCCGCCTTCATGTCTTTTGTACTGAGGGGGGTCTCTGGCAAGTTATTGAGCAAGTCTGCAACAACAGGATGAGACTCCTCTTTCACATTGAGGTCGCGGCTTATGGTTACCAGCAGGCGTATATCTTCCCAACCGTCGAAGCCTTCATGCTTTTGAGCCATTTCATCATAGGCATTTAAGCGGCGGTTGAGTTTTAATGCTTTATCATAAGCAGTTGCCGAGCCTTTGCCATATTGACCATCTACGCTGCCGCCATAAGTGCCCACTTCTTTCAAAGCTTCTTGCAATTTGAGAACTGACTTGCGTTTTGTCGTTACGGTTGAATAGCTGGGTGGAATACCTTTTGTTCCCACATCCTCTCTTGACATAAAGAGCAACTTTTTATCACCTGTATCAAAATCCGTTACAGGGTTGAGTTGAGCATCTTTAACGGTTTTCACAAAGGCATCTGTAAAACCTAAATTTTGAATTTCTTTTAGTTTCACACGGGCATCATTGATATCCGTGTAATAGCCATGCACAATACGCACCAACGAACCATTGAGTAGGGTAAACAAATCACCTACTTTGGCGTAAGATGCCCAATTGACGGCTTCCCCAGAACTTTTGGAGGTTAATTGAATAATATGCACATTTTTAGCTTTTTTAAAGGAACGAGCTGCCACAAAAGCATCATCATAACCTTTGGCTTTCACTTTTGACAACAGGGGTTCAGCAGCATCCTCAGAAGAAAAACCGCCAATGAAAACCAAGCCGTCGCGCTTGTGAATATACGCATAAGAGCGAATGGCTTCAAAATCGGCTTGTTTGACGTTGTCGTCAAATGCGCCCAATTGAATGGTATAGGTGGCGGTCGGCTGTTCTTGGGCAGCCGTCTTTTGTGCCGAAGCGGTAATTAAGCTACCCAGAAGTGCAAGCGATAACGCAATTTTCTTCATTTTCTCAGAGAAAGGTTAATGTGATAGAATAGTTTTAAAATTAAAGATAACCTTGTAGCAGATTTATTCATAAAAGCACAACGGGGCTTATGAATTTGCTGCTGCAAAGATTAAAACAAATACAAAGTATACATAACTTTTAAACTGCTGATTTTCAAAAAATTAACAAATTCCCCGTAGGGATTCCAATAGAAAAACATAGCCTAAACGCTAAACCTTTATTTGTTAATATACAAAATTGCACTTTTTTTATTGGAAAATAAAGATAAAATTTAAAAGAAATAGTATTTTTCCCGCTTAACGCTTAAATTTGTGAAAATAAGTTATATAAGATATTGATAATCAATGCAATTGCTATATTTTAACTTCGTTTAAAAAATAAAGTCCAATGACCAAATTTGATTTCATACAAACAATTAGACAATACATTGCAGAGGGTAAAACAGAAGAAGCTCTGGACCTAAGCTTATCCCGTTGAAACGGTCGAAAAACAGTACAAGGTTAAGATAAAACTGCAAGGTGATATGAAGGAAGCAGAGATATTGGTGAATGGGGAAAAACCTTTAGCCGTAAAAAATAACTTTTGGGGCACCCCTCAGTATGTAGAGTTTAAATCACGTTTAAAAACGCAGATTTTCACCTTTATCCACAAAGGAATTGCTTGCAAAGTTGAAAATGTGGTTATTGAAAATGATGAAATTACAGTGGAAGCTTGTAGTTTTAAGAAAAATAAAAAATGAGTTTTAGCTTTTTCAATTAACTGAAAAAAGGGGTACTTTAGCCGTCAAAACGTTATAAAAAGTCATGGGGTGAATTTTGAATTGACAAAATTGCGTTAAGGGCAAGGCACGAATAAGAGTTAAAACTTCTACTTCGGTACTTGCATTGAACACTGCCCATGCTTTGCCATTTTCTAAAGAGACACCATAAGTGACTAATTTTCCATCCGAAAAATATTTATTAATCAACGCACGTTGTTCGGGTATACGTCCTGTGAAACGCTCGGTTAATATAGCGGGGAGTGTGAATTCTACCAGCTGTTGAAATATTTCATTTTCCATTGTCAATTAAATTTAAAAACCAACTTCGAGAATTGTGTCTAAATAATGAATAAAGTTTCAAAATTAGCACCTTGAATATCAATACATTATGAAATAAAGGGGTAAAATTATTTTTACATCTTACAAAGATAGAAATTTTTGAAATTTTATAGTAAAATACTGAGGGGTATATTAATTTTGTGAAAACTTCAAGTAAACAATTATGAGTATTGAAAAAGACATAAAAAGTAAATTCCGCAACGAGGGGCATAAAGCCGCTGTTAATATTATTTTGACAGGCAACTGGGTGCTCGAAAAACAGAAAATTCACTTCGATAGAGGTGCATTGACGCCTCAACAATACAATATTTTGCGTATTTTGAAAGGCAGTAATACCCCCCTTTCTACGCTTCAAATTCGGGAACGGATGCTCGATAAAATGAGCGATACAAGCCGCATCGTGGATAGATTAATCGCCAAAGATTTGGTTGAAAAATGTGTGAATAACACTGACAAACGCTTAGTAGATATTACAATTTCACTCAAAGGACGCCATTTGATTCAAGAAATGGATCATTTTTCTTATGAAATAGACCATATTTTTCGCAATTTGACCGACGATGAAATCAATCAATTAAATTTTCTTTTAGATAAAACCAGAGAACTGGCTGAATAATATTTCAAAAAAATGAATGATATTCTTTCCTTTTTCAACAATTCAAGCAACAGTTTTACCATCGTGAAAATGCTTGTCCCAGCTTTTATGGCAATCCTTTTTCTACAATCGAGTTTGGATAAAGTCTTTAATTATACAGCCACTTTGGACTATTTTAAAGACCATTTCAAAAATAG
>JAYUQN010000469.1:0-4018 GCA_043756725.1 Saprospiraceae bacterium | reverse complement strand
TCACTGTTTGTAATTGTGGGTATTAAGCTACCGTTGCCTGTTGCATATTTGATATAAGTGCCCCATGTCAAATTGTCTTGTCCGTCTTTGTGCGCAAGTGCGCGTTCGATGGCGTAGTTAGCGGCATTTTCAACAATCCAATCAAAATTGGGTTTGCCCACCGACGTCAATTCAGCATCGGGTGCGGGATTACAAAAGTCAATAGCATAAGGGATGCCATCTACAACGCCGAACTCAACCGTATTAAAATCGTAACCCAAAGCATGATTGAGCATCAAAACGTATTTTTCAACAGTTGCCAACAGTTCTGGAGAAGAAGGGGTTTCAACAGAATACCGCAAATGGTGAGGATTGCGGGGTTCATAAGGCATAATGTGCACATATTTTCCACCCAAACAATAGCAACGGAAATACTGTTCAAATACCACTTCAGATTGCAACATCATCACCAATTGCCCAGTTTCAGCATATTTATCGAAAAAGTCCTCCATATTATGTATCTTGTAAACACTTTTCCAACCGCCGCCGTCATGCGGTTTCATATAGGCAGGAAAGCCAATATATTTGAAGATGGACTCCCAATCAAGCGGATATTTGAGATTGCGGAAAGAGTTGGCACTTGTATCGTCAGGTATGGTTTTAGACGGCAAAATAACCGTGTTCGGAACAGGTACGCCGATTTTTACGGCTAACGCATTGTTAAAAAACTTTTCATCAGCCGACCACCAAAAAGGATTGTTAATAACCGCTGCGCCAGATATGGCGGCATTTTTTAAATAAGCACGGTAAAAAGGCACGTCTTGTGAAATGCGGTCAACGATAACGGCATATTCGGTGGGGTCGCCTTGGATAACTTTGTCAATGGATACAGCTTCGGCAACGATGCCCGGTATTTTTTTTTCATTGATGCGCTCTATAAAAGCCCACGGAAAAGTGTTTTCTTGACCAAAAAGGATTCCTATCTTTTTCATTGTACAGAATGGTTTATTGAAAATTAATAAATATGGCTTAGTTTTACGGGAAGAATCTGGAAGTGTGTCGTTTGAAAGATGTTTTATTTGCTTGTGGGTGCAAAATTACAAGAATTGTTTTGATATTTGCAACTTGTTTTTCTATAAAAGTATCATTTTGACAAAATAATATTTCTTAAAGCAGATTTTTTAATATCTGTAAAAAAATATTTATACATTATTTTTTAATTTGACAAAATAATATTCTATATTCCGTATATAAACAAACACCAATTTTACAAATACTAAATTTGAGCGAATGAATATATTTCAAAAAATTTTTGATGTCCTAACGGGTCTTAAACCAAAATTAGCCCCCATTACGGTAAAACATCTCAATGTTCCATCTCGTTATCTTGAAAGGGGCGTTAAAGTGGATGTTTTTTTACCCCCTCAGTATAACAAGGAAAAAAAACGATTTTACCCAACTCTTTATTTCAACGACGGGCAAGATATGCTCGCTTTGGGAATGTATGATACTTTGACCCGTTTGTATAATGAAAAAAAATTACCTTTTTGCATTATTATTGCCGTGTATAGCAATGAAAACCGCATGAATGAATATGGTACAACTCGTCAAGCGGACTATAAAAACAGGGGGAATAAAGCGCGTAAATACACCGATTTTATGATACAAGAGTTAGTGCCTCGTATGCAAGCGGAATTTCGTTGTCGGCGTGAACCGCTATACACAACAATGGCAGGTTTTTCACTCGGCGCTTTATCCGCTATGGATATTGCTTGGGCAAACCCCTCCGTTTTTGGTAAGGTAGGCGTTTTCAGCGGTGCATTGTGGTGGCGTAGCCAAGAATGGACACGCCAAGACCCTGACGGTGGACGTATTATGCACGACATTATTCATAAAAGCCATCATCAGAAGGGTATGAAATTTTGGTTTGAAGTCGGCACAAAGGATGAAAAAGATGATCGCAACAACAACGGACGCATTGACGCTATTGACGATACCCTCGATTTAATAGACGAACTCGCCACACTCGGTTATCGCCCTCATGAAGACATTCGCTACATAGAAGTAGAAGGTGGTGAACACAATCAAGGCACTTGGGGTAGGGTGATGCCCGATTTTTTGATTTGGACTTTGACGTAACACGGACTTCAGTCCGTAATATTTTAATAACTTATTACCCCTTCACGGACTGACGTCCGCTACGGCTAATATAAAAACCTAACCAATATGAAAGATTTAAAATATTTATTTGCTTATACAGGCACCATAGCCGCTTTTTTAGGGCTATATTTAGGCGGTTGGTGGTCTTTCGGTATCACCTACGTCGCTTTTGGTATCATCCCCTTATTTGAGCAATTTATACCACAAAGCATTGATAATCATCCCGTTGAAAAGGAGGAAGCCCGCAGCCATCATCCCATTTTCGACGCCCTTTTGTATATCCATATTCCTTTTTTATATGCTATTTTATTTTATGCTTTTTATAAAATAGCCAATACGCCGCTCACAACTTTAGAAATGGTGGGCATGATTTTCAACGTCGGTATCGTTGTGGGTTCCTATGGCATCAATGTAGGGCATGAATTAGGGCATCGGCAAAATAAATTTGAACAGTTTCTCTCTAAAATCCTCTTGCTACCCGCCTTGTATCAACATTTTTTTATAGAACATAATCGAGGACATCATAAAAATGTAGCAACCGACCTCGACCCTGCTACGTCTCGTTTGGGTGAAAACCTTTATAGTTTTTGGTTCCGCAGCGTCAAGGATAGTTACCTTAATGCTTGGCGTTTGGAAAGTGAAAGGCTTGAAAAAGAAGGGAAAGCTGTTATGAGTTTAAACAATGAAATGCTGCGTTTTCAGTTCTATCAAATAGCGTATTTGGTTTCGGTGAAACTTATGTTCGGTACGCCTGCCCTGTTTTTTGCCATTGCTTTTGCCATAGGCGGCTTTTTATTGCTTGAAACCGTCAATTATATTGAGCATTACGGCTTGAAAAGACAAATTTTACCCAACGGACGCTACGAACCTGTTTTGCCACACCACTCATGGAACAGTGACCACGAACTGGGCAGAATTTTTCTATACGAACTCACACGCCACAGCGACCATCATTATAAAACCACCCGCAAATTTCAAATACTGCGGCATTTTGATGAAAGCCCACAATTGCCTTTTGGCTACCCCCTCAGTATGATCGTGTCTTTGGTACCGCCTTTGTGGTTTAAAATGATGGATAAACGAGTCCCTAATTAATTTTTGCTCGATTTTTTAACAATATCACTACAATGAAACTAACAAGTATAGCCGTTTATTGCGGCTCCATGAAAGGAACAAAACCTATTTACGCTGAAAAGGCTGCCGAATTAGGTGCCTTGATGGCAAAAGACAATATACAACTCGTTTATGGCGGCGGCAAAGTCGGTTTGATGGGCGTTATTGCCCAATCTGTTATTCACAATGGCGGTAATGTAGTAGGTGTTGCCCCCCATTTTTTGATGCAACGAGAAGTTGTGAACCACGATTTGCACCTTTTACACGCCGTAGATTCCATGCACGAAAGGCGTTTGATGATGATTGATTTATCGGATGGTTTTATCGCTATGCCCGGTGGCTATGGCACATTGGATGAAATTGGCGAAGTGCTGATGCTCACGATATTGGGCGATAGAAAATTCCCTGTTGGTTTTCTAAACATTGATGGTTTTTATGACCCGATGATTGCTATGTTGGATAAAATGATGTCTGATGGTTTTTTACAATCAGCCTACCGCACAAATGCCCTTTTTGCTGACAACCCGTCAGATTTATTGGCTTTAATGCGCAATTTTACGCCCCCTCAGTATGATAAGTTTACGACGGGGGATGTTTATAAATAAGGTTGTATGTTTTTCAAAAAGGTTTTAAAAATCGGTATGTCAAAAGCATACCGATTTTTTTTTTGCTGTAATTTTTCGTGGGCAATTGTAGAGACGTTGCAGTGCAACGTCTCTACGTGGTTCATTTTAACAAGGTTATTGAAAAAAATGCCCTATTGCAC
>JAYUQN010000468.1:0-4019 GCA_043756725.1 Saprospiraceae bacterium | reverse complement strand
AAAAGATTTCACGTTTCAAAACGCTTAGTAAAAAATCTTTGTAGCTGCGTTCGGCTTTGTCTTTTATTTCTTTTGAAGTGAGCATTTCAAGTTAGATTAATTTTTAATTGAAATGAAATTCTTCAAAGTATTTATGCAAAACGTTTTGCCCTCTAAAAAATCTAAACCAAGCAAACCATTATAATCAGAGTAAATACCATGTGCTAAAAAATCATAAACTTGTATTGAAAATTGACGTTTTTCAATACCCAATGACCTAAATGATTTTACTTCAAAAAGCTCTGTTTCAATAATACCATTGGCGGTTTCAATATCAACAACACCCGTACTATCTTTTAGGTCATAGCCAGAAAGATACAAGGCATTACTATCAATAGTAGTATGGCTTGCACCTGTGTCAAGCACCATTTTTAAATCAAACTTATTATCAACGGAAATACTAACAATGATTAAACCACTGTCAGATTCTCTTTGGAAGGGATAATTCATTTTGTAATTCTATTGAAAATACCTGTAATTTTTCTTGAATGTTTAAAATTACCAGTATAAATGAGGGTTATTTTATCATAGTCTTTAGTTTTGTCTCGCCCAATATAGCATACTTCCTTTTTATCTTTACTGTGATAAATTGGAATACCTTCTAACACATTTAAGTGATTCATATCCATAATTGGATTACCTAACAAAACCCATTCATCGGGAAAGTTAAGTTTTAAATCCGCTATATTGACTGATTTTCCCATGTTGAAATTTAGGTTAATAGGTTTCATTAAAATTTTATACAAAGTTAAAGTAATTTTTGTAGAAAAAAAAGAGTCTTTTTCACGCTTCATGTTTTATATCCAAATAAAATAGGATTGTTCTTAACTATCTTATATTTTTGTTGTAAAATACGATATAACATGACGCTACAATATCATCTTTCTGTTGAATCATTGACAAATAATTTCTTAGAAACGCTAATTGAGAACAGTACCCTCATGCCCAATTGGATATTCGGGTAAAAACACCCAAAACGTATGATGGGCTAACAGACAAAGAATTTTGGGCTATTATTGCTTGCTTTAATTGGGCTGATGCTGAAAATGATGAGGCTGTTATTGAAAAAGCTGTCCGTATGTTAGCGGCTAAACCTGTGCGGCATATCTATGAATTTCAAGATATTCTTTCCTTAAAACTGCATGCTTTGGATACTCTAAAACATGCTGAAAATACAGGAGAAAACGCTTGGAAGGGTAAAGATTTTGATTTTTCAGTGGATGAATTTCTTTACGCCCGTTGCTGTGTTGTGGCAAATGGTCAAGATTTTTATGAAAAAGTTCTTCAAAATCCCGAATTAATGCCGAAAGACCTTAGTTTTGAATCTCTTCTCACGCTTGCTCACCAAGCCTATAAGCATAAAACTGGTAAACAATTTCGCTATGTGCCAACTCATAATATTGAAACTTTTGCCAATAAAAAAGGCTGGTTTCTCTGCCCGTCTTAAACCAATGAGATGCTTATAGGTTGTTCACTCCTCTTCTGAAATATCCAAATTTATCTTTTTTAAAAGGTCTATTTCCATTAAATAAGAGTGAATTTATGGCAAAATTACGGGTTTCACATAACATTAACGCCAATTGGTGTTTGCCATTGTGCATAGTTTTCCATATCTGCCTCAATTTCTTCTGGTTTGTTGTAAGTATAAATATTTAGGATATACTTACTGATTTTGTGTGGAATCATCTGTCTTATTTTATCCAAAATGACTTTATGGCGTTCTATTCCCTGCAATTTTTTCCAATTTGCACTTATAGCCAAAGTATAATAGGTATTTAATTCGGCAGGTAGAAGTTCTGCACGAGTTATATCCACACCGTCTTCTTTCAAGCTGCGGATGACGGGTACTATGTCGTTTACCAATATTTTTTTAACCATTTTAAAATCCCAAATGATGTTGATTCAATAAACTATCCGCTTCCTTCAATCGCACGAGGGCAATACGTTTAAATTCTTGTCGTGTCATTGGCTCATAGATAATTGTTTACCCAGAAATAGCAAAGCACAAAACGTGATAATGCCTACCTTATCGCATCCCTATCACTTACGCCCTAAACGACTTCTTGTGGAACATTGCCTTACAAAGATACTATTTTCTTGTTTTTTTCCTAAAAAATATTTCACTCTTTTCCTAATACTATCTTTCACTCCTTCGCAAATTCCTCCTTTTTACTATAATAAACCTTCATCGGCAAATCATAAACAACAGAATTTTTCTTCTCCCGATTTTCAACATAATGCACAGAATGGATATACGGCTCTGCCAAATTGATTTTATCCAAAGGCGTAACCACCATCAGTTGGAGGTTCAATTGCTTGAATAATTCCATCGCATAGACGGCATTTTCGGGGTCAACTTTACTGAAAGCCTCGTCCACCACAGCAAAACGGAAGGATTTTTTGCGCAAATCTTCGTTGCGGATACCGAATTGGTATGCAATAGCGGAAGCCAAAATAGTGTAAGCCAATTTCGCTTTTTCACCGCCCGAAAGGCTTTGAGAATCTACATAATATTGACGCTGTTGATTGTCTGCCCGATAACGTTCAATGGCGGCAAATTCTAACCAATTGCGGACATCGGTTACTTTTTTGCGCCACGGTTCGTTGCCCGAAAGTTCTTCGATAATGGTTTTTATGCGGATAAAACTCGCCTCCAATTCGGTGTCTTCATTGCGAATCAATTTGGCTGGGTCGGGCATCGCATCGCGCAACATTTGACGAAAATCACGAATTGCTACGTCTCTCGATTTGTGAATATCCAACTCAATATAGGTTTGAGGATGGGCACTGAAATTAATGTCTCGCAGCGAAGCATTTATTTCCTCAATGCTTTCCACGATCAAACTTTCTTTATTTTCTAAAGACGTTTTGAAATTGGCAATATCAAAAATCAAGCGTTCATTGAGCCATTCTTTGAAACGTTTTTGATGCTTCGGCAAGTCTTCTTCGCTTAGTTTTTTATGAAAATCCTCAAATTCTGTCAAATAACTGACATCGGCTTTTAGGTTCAAAACATCGGCAGACCAGTTGGGATATTTCGCTAAAATGTCCGCATTAGGGTTGATAAAACGCTGCATATCAAGTGTCAAACGCCTTTCAAAATTGGCTACATCTTTCTGTTTGCGCTCTTTTGTTTCTGCAATATTTTTAGTGACTTTGGGTTCTAAAGATGAAATATTGCTAATACTTGGCTCCTTACCTTCCAATAATGGCTCAATTTTAGGGCGATAATTTGCCCAATTGACAGTCGTTTTAGGAGCATTCTCTAAAAATTCTTCTGCCGTTTTGATGTTTTCAATATAAGATTCTAAGCGAGTTTCCAAGCGCGTTGCGTCATTGAAATACCGTTCACGCTCTTTATCTTTCGTTTCAATATCTCGTTTGACCGTTTCCAATTGCCCTTGCAGCGTCTGCAATTGGTTAGAACTTTTACTTAAATTCTCCTTTTGGGCTTTCAAATCCTGCACTGTTTTAGTGCTTGTTTTCCAATCTATTTCGGTGAAATTTTCAAAACTCAGCAAGCGGGTGAGCGTATCACGCCTTGCTTGCAGCTCATTTCGCTGGGTTTTACTTTGCCGAATTTGACGATTCAAATCTTGAATTTGCTCCTCCGTGGCTTTCGCGGTGCGTTGTGCTGCGAGTATCGTTTCACGATTATCCCACCCTAAAATATAGCGTTCTTTGGTTGAAACGCTTGTAGAATCGTCCTTTTCATAGTGATTTTCTGATTTTATTAAGCCTTTTTCAGTCAAAGATTGTGGATACCGTTGCAAATCGGCTACACCTTCTACGCATCTGAAATTATAATTTTCATGTAAAAAGACTTCCAAACTTGTGGTGAAATCAGTGCCTTTTTTAACCTCTATTTTCTGTAAAATGCTCTGTTTTTCTAATTTTACCCCCCCCTCAGTATTGGGCGCATTTTTACCCATTTTTTGATACCCCATCTTACCTTCCAAATCATTTTGCTGCATATAGCG
>JAYUQN010000467.1:0-4022 GCA_043756725.1 Saprospiraceae bacterium | reverse complement strand
TGGTCAAATCCATTTTGGTATGGGTTGTGGTTGCTCATTTTGCAAGATTTCTTTTTTTATTGGATTCATCGGGTAGAGCATTCGTCGCGCTTTTTTTGGGCAGTTCACGTAACGCATCATTCGAGCGAATATTTCAATTTGACAGTAGGCTTTCGCTCATCCGTTTTAGAGCCTATTTATCGCTTTTTATTTTATTTGCCCTTGCCTTTTTTGGGTTTTGAAGCGAAAGACATCATGTTGGCTTTTTCAATAACTCAGATTTACGGTATCTTGGTGCATACGCAATACGTCAATCGCATACCGATATATGAATGGTTTTTTGTAACACCCAGCCATCACCGCGTTCATCATGCCTCCAATACGCTCTATTTGGATAGGAATATGGGGATGTTGTTGATTATTTGGGACAAGTTATTTGGCACGTTTCAAGATGAAATAGAAACCGAACCCGTGCGTTATGGCTTGGTGACTAAAAAAGATTTGAGGGGCGCCGTAAAAGTTATTTTTCACGAGTTTCAAGATATTTGGGCAGATTTTTTTAAAAATTATAAAAATCAACCCCTCAGTATTCGGCTGAAATATGTGTTCGCAGCACCCGGTTGGAGTCATGATGGGCGGACTAAAACGTCAGAGCAATTGCGAAAAGATGACATTGTCAAATCTATATGAGTAACCAATAACAACTAACAAATAAAGAATAAAATGGGTAAAATTATCGCCATAGCCAATCAAAAAGGCGGCGTTGGAAAAACAACCACTGCCATCAATCTCTCTGCATGCCTTGCCATTTTGGAGAAACGTGTCCTCTTAGTAGATTGCGACCCGCAAGCCAATGCCTCGAGCGGTGTCAATGTCTTTGCGGATGATGAAACCTATACACTCTACGATTGCATGATCAACGGTGCCGACCCCCACGATGCCATTCAAGAGACCCAAACGCCCAATTTGCACCTCATTCCTTCAAGCATTGACCTCGTTGGAGCAGAGTTGGAACTGGTGAATCGTGAAAAAAGAGAGTTTGTACTGAGGGGGGTACTGGAGAAGGTGCGGGATGAATATGACTATATTTTGATTGATTGTTTGCCGTCATTGGGCTTGGTAACGGTCAATGCTTTGGTAGCAGCTGATACGGTTTTGGTGCCTGTGCAATGTGAAGTGTTTTCATTAGAGGGTTTGAGCAAATTGAAAAACACCATCAATATTGTCAAAAAAGCCTTGAATCCAAAATTGGAAATTGAAGGCTTGGTGCTTTCCATGTACGACCCCCGCTTGCGTTTGGCAAATATCGTGGTGGATCAAGTGAGGGAACATTCAAAAGATTATGTTTTTCAAACCATCATCCACCGTTCGGCGCGTTTGGCAGAAGCCCCGAATGTGCACAAACCTGTTATTGCTTACGATGTTTCTTCAAAAGGCGCTATCAATTTCTTGAACTTGTGTAAAGAGTTTTTAATAAAAAATAAGGATAAGGTGAAAAGACCTGCAAGTGTTTGAAAAAAGGACTAAATTTGAAAAAAAATTAAATCCAATGCCTATCACTCAATCTATTAACATTGCTTCACAGCCGCTTGCAGCTGTTGCAAAAACGAAAAAAAGACCGCAAGCTATCCCAGACTATTTGCTCAAAGAGGAAATAGATGGTATAAAATTTTACTATGCGGGCTACAAACAAGTTTTAAATAAAACCAATACATTAGAAGGTATCATGGGAGCAAGTGGTATTCAATCCTTGATTTTAGATTATCTTTTGGAGGTGCTGTACACACAATTGCCTAAAAGAAAATACCGTCATTTCACAAATGAGTCGGGTGCTCATTTGTCGCATAAAAATAATCTTTCCTTTGATTTAGCTATTTTTGATAAAAACGTGGCAACACCCAATAAAATAAACGCTAAATACATGGACGTTGCCCCAAAAATGACCATTGAAATTGACACTGAAATTTCATTGGATGGTACAGATTTATCAAATTTGAATCAATATATTGAGCTAAAAACGAGAAAAGGATTTGAATATGGTATAGAAAAAACCATTTGGATTTTCACAAAGCCTAAAAAAATATTGGTCGCTGAAAATAAGCCACACTCACCCTGGCTTTACTATGATTGGGATACTGATATTGAAATCATAGATGGTGTATTTTTCAACATTCGTCAATATTTGGATGAAGAAGGGTTTAATGCAAATCTTTTTTAAAGGTTAATCGCAACTATACCATAAATCACGGACTTTACCCCTCAGTAAAATCCGTGATTTTTTTATTTATGTGGATAATCGTGTGGAATCCTGTTGATAAGCCTTTTAGTGTTGAAAATCCTGTTGATAACTGTATTTAGCATTGTGGATAACTCAATAGCCCTATCAACAAGTGTGGATAACTCTAAAATCGCTAAACCAAATGTGGATAACTTTGTGAATAGACTGTGGATAAGTGTGGAAAAAAAACGTTTCACAAACACTAATTCCTTCCTTTTGTTATAGCAAACTCAACTACCTTTGCTGAAATTTATAAATACGTAGCTTCGGCTTTAGCCGAACCCGTTTTAACGCCTTTAGGCGTTTTATTTTTATACAGTTCCAAACGCCTAAAGGCGTTAGAACGGGTTCGCCTAAAGGCGAAGCTACGCAATACGCAACACGAAAAATGTCCAAAGTAAAAAAAGTAGAACTCGGTAAAGGATTAGCCGCCTTATTAGGCAATATTGAAGCAGAAGTAAATCAAGGACCCGATGCAGCCCGAGAAGTGGTGCGTGAATTGTCGCACAGCGTTGCCCTCATTCCTGTTGAACAAATAGAGGTGAACCCCTGGCAACCCCGTTATGAATTTGATGAAAACGCTTTACAGGAGTTGAGCGAGTCCATCAAAGTGCATGGCATCATTCAGCCCCTCACGGTGCGCCGCATGAGCAACAACCAATACCAGCTTATTTCGGGTGAAAGACGCATGCGGGCATCCAAATTGGCGGGTTTGACAGAAGTGCCTGCTTATGTGCGCATTGCGAATGACCAAGAGATGCTTGAAATGGCATTGGTTGAAAACATACAACGCGAAGAACTTAACCCCATCGAAGTCGCCATAACTTACCAACGGTTGATAGATGAATGTGCTTTGACGCATGAAAGATTGAGTGAACGGGTTGCTAAAAATCGGTCAACGGTCACCAATATGTTGCGCCTTTTGAAACTGCCACCCGAAGTGCAAACAGGCATCAAAGAAAGGCGGGTCACTACGGGCCACGCCAAAGTATTGGTCGGTATTGATGATATTGCCTTGCAATTGATGCTTTTCAAACGCATCGTCCACGAACGCTTATCCGTTAGAGAAGTAGAAGACATCGCCCGCAGCTATGCCGAAGCGAAGAACAAAAGGAAAAAAGAGACCCCCTCAGTATCCGATGCTTACAAGCCTGTTCAAGATATTCTCAGTGCCTTTTTCGGCTCAAAAGTATCGTTGAAACGCCAACCTTCTGGGCAGGGGCAAATAGCCATTGCTTTCAAAAATGATGGAGAGTTGAATCGGATTTTGGATTTGTTGGAGGAGAGGAAATAAAAAGAAATAAAATATTAGAATAAGAAGCTACTTTTGAAAATAAAAATATACAATATGATAGCTACAAAATATGATTTTAATCAAATCGAAATAGAGAAGGCTTGGTCGTTTGAAGAGAAAACCCAAAGGGATAAGTTGGTCGGGTTAAATAATTGCTACTTTTAGTTTTATTCTAAAGCATTGATTATCACCTATTAATCTTGTGAGGTTCCTAATTTCTAACTATGTAGTTAAGTATATGCCGTAGATAAAATTGGGTATTTTATTTTTTTATGCTCATTTATATTGCATATGGGTATTATTGTAGCACATCTTTTCTTTAAATTAATGTAATGCAAGAATTAAGTATATCAAAACAACTTTTCCATAAGTTATACATGAAACGGGGTAAAATCCCGATAATTTAGCAAAAAAAATGATGCAAAGACGTTGCAGTGCAACGTCTCTACATAGGCAAAATACCTAAAAATG
>JAYUQN010000466.1:0-4030 GCA_043756725.1 Saprospiraceae bacterium | reverse complement strand
AAAGGCAAAAAACAACTGGCGCAATATGTCAAAAGTTTAAGTTTAGATTCAGGCATTTATCTCGTTTTTATAGAATCTGAAATTAGCAACGATACGGTGAAAGAAATAAATGAAATCATTGAAGGCGTTTTAATTAAAACGCATCTCGTGCCTTATAACTTAGAGAAAGATTTTTAAGCCTCAATTGCCCGCAAAAAGCCGATTAAAAGACGAAGGTACTGAGGGGTCGGGTGAAACCAGTTTTTTGCTTTCCAAATATTGCATCCATTTCGTAGCCCGTTTAGCGGCAGAGTAGGTGTAAAAAGATTGGTTTTCATTGAGTTTTTCATGAAAACCCAAACGGGTTTCAAAATGTAATTCTAAGACTTTGATGATGCCGTAGGTGAAATAATCGCGCTGCGAGCCACCGCCCGTGAAAGGGGCGACGATTTCAAATTTCAGAATAGTATAAATTTTATTGAAATCTAAAGCCTCACTGTCTTTCAGAAAATCAACACCAAAACGCTTTAAATAAAATTTATAGAAATCATACTGATTCATAATGTTATGATTATCAATGAGTAATGAAATATTTTCTTTGTCGGCGTTGAAAAAAGGAATGCCGAAATCTTTGAATAAAAAGGCGGTTGGGTTGTAGTTGGGCTTGCGGCTTAGGATTTCAAAATAAGCAGCAACAGCGCCAATATCGCTGTATTTTATCCGCGCCAATATCGCTTCTTGAATCGAGGCTTTGGCTTCGTCGCTCACGTCGAGCGTCAAAGTAGCATTTAATTTTTCAACCAAAGAGTGACCAATATTTTGCAATTCTGCCACGTGTAACAAGGTATTTTGCTCTTCAAAATCGGATATTAGTTCGCTTTCCGTCAAATATTTTTGTAAAATATTGATAGCCAAATCTTTTTGATAGGGGCTTATTTGTTCACTTGCTATCAAGTTTGTGAACCAATTGACTTTGAAAAGGCTGTTATAAAACGTGCCCAGCTCATCAAGCGTATAGTGAGTGGATTTCAGATTGATAAAACGCCAGAGGGTAGAGTCGTTGTCCACCTCAAAAATTTTAATAAAATCATCTAAATCTTTGTGTAAAATAGTAGATTCTTCAAAATTGGCTAAATCCAGGCTCACTTTCAAAGGCAAACGGCTTTTAAAACGGCGAATATCACTGAAAGGGTTCATCTTTTTCAAAGCCTGAATAATGGCTTTTTTGTAAGACTCAGCCATGTATTTTGAATTGCTGACTTCGAGTATATCATCCACATTCAGGGTTTCTGTTTTTGCTAAAAATTGGGTTTGCTCTTCAAAAAATTGTTTATCCCAATGGCTATAATTTTTACCATCATTGTACCACAAACGCCGCCAAGTGACCCTGTTATCCTCTGTTTTAAAGCTGTGACCATAGATATTTTCAAGCATACTGACAATTCTATCACTCACACGCCCCCCCTCTCCATAGGAGTCCTTCTGGACAGTATCTCCCCCTGTTGCGAGCCTTCTATCGTCTCCAATGATGGCAAATAGACTTGGCACGGCTTCAATAGAAGGGTGCAAATCCATGTAATCAAGCATTAAACGCAAAACAACACGCTCATTTTCAGATTGTATTTTTTCTATAATGCGCTGATAGCCCGTGCTTTGTGGTGCGGGAAGTAAGCGCAGGTCGCTGTTGGCGAAACTAAAAGCATCGTTTAAAAAAATATCGAACATAGATTGCGATTTATTCGCTTCTATGTTGTTATCACTTATGCCTGTAATGAGCTGTATTTGATTCAAAATATCAACATCATCTTCCAAACGAGCCAAAGCCATCAGTTTATTTTTGAAAAGTGGGTCTAATTTTTCTATCTTATTTTGATAGGAACTACAAACCCCTACGACGCCAATTTTTTTAAATATAAAACATTTTTTTAAAAATAAACGCAGTTGCGATTCATCGTTGATGAGGTGATGCCAAAACTGTGAGTAGGAATAATCTAAGATACGCCCTATGGATAACGACATATCGGTGTTGCCAGAATAGAGGCACCCAAAATATTCTAAAGCCGTTAAATCTTCAATTTTGAAATGTTTAATAATCTGATTTTCAAGAGTATATCTCTGTTGAGGAGGACGAATATCTATCAAAACTTTCAATAAACTATCTAAAGGTTTGGACAAATCAGAACGAATATTGCTTTTTTGGCAATAAGCAAAAAGGCGTGTCAGTTGCTCTAAATAGCCGTATCGAATGTCTGGCAAATGCTTATTGTAGGTACGGAGCAATGGACGGAATTTTTCAACCAAGTTGTTTATCAGTAGGGGTTCGCCTTGCGACAATTGAATGAAAGAGCCTAAAGCCACCGAATCATTTTCGGAGTTTAAACGTCTGAAAAGGCGTTCATAATTCTCAGTTCGTTCTGCAATTTCAGCTTTATTAACAAAAAGTTTGCGGGCATTGTCCCATTCAAAATCTTCGGAATGGTTAGCCCAATAGCGCATAAACTGCTTTTGTTGGGCTATCGTTTCAAGTTGATTTATAAAATTATCACTATTCAAGGGTTTTACCTCTCCATAGGAGTCCCTTCGGACAGTATTTGGCAATGAAAACTGCGTTTTTGTTAACTTTTTCAAGAGATTTTCATAAAAAATAGCCTCTTCAGGTTTCAAACGCAATTGGGCAGCGATATAAAAAAGGAGGCGTGGATGCTCTGTCAAGAGCAAATCGCGGCGGGCGTTGCGTTGAATCCAGGGCGTATCTTTACGACTCAGGATTTTACCATAATAATCTACTTTTTCATAAAAAAAAGACTCTTTGAAAGGCAATGTTTTTTCATACCCGTAGGCACGCAAAGCTTCAAAAGTTTCTAAGGTATCCAAAAGCTGCTTGGTTTGCTGGGGTGTGATAGCATAATTGGTCAGCTCAATCAAAACAGACGTTAAAAACTCGGCAGGAATATACCCTTTTTCAGACGCTGTTAACACTGCCGTCAAATTATCTAAAGCTGGTTCTTCTTTCAAACTTTCGCAGAGTGTCAAATAAAGCTCTATTTCTCTTTTATTGAAAGGGGCAGCGGCTAAGGTATTACGCAACCATTGAAAACTTTCGGGCGTATTGAGCGCCGCAATTCTTAGAATAATATCTTGTAAAACTTTGGTAGGAGCGCCTTCCTTGTTCTCTCGAGATGTGCCATTTTTGAAAGCTTTATCAAACTCAATGACTAAATTTCGAAGCCATACTGAGGGGTCATTGTGTGCACTTTCTATAAAGGTTTTTACGGTGAAATCGTAAGGTTGATTTTCAACAGGCGTGATATAAAAGGCTTGTAAAATTTCAGAAAACTTGATTTTATCTTCGTTTTTAAAGTAAAAATCCATGAATTGCAAGCGGGTTGTGTGTTGCAAATCTATTTCACTTTTGGTGAAAAAAGCGTATTTTTCCAATAAAAGGACAGCTGAATTTTGGTAAAGCGGTTTGTCTAAAAGAGAAGCCACATCCCGCAAGGTGCGTTGATTGCCTTTTCGCAAGCTGGTTTCCAAGTCATTGAGCAGCATGTCGTAACTAAACGCCGCTTGCGCAAATGCCCGAACGCTGGCAGAGAATAGTAGAGCTAAGGTGAATAGTATGTAGATAGTTTTTCTCACGATTTCTTTATGGTCAAGGGTTCGATTTAAGAGATGCAAGAATCGTGTCAAATTTTGGGCTGTTGTCTATTTGATATATTTTTATAACTGTTTTTAAATTATACAAAAATTGTAAGAACTTAGCCGTATGACGGACTTCAGTCCGTCAATGTTTAAATCTCACAGAAATACAGTGTGTACTATTTTTTAAATAAAATTATCATAATTACTTAGATATTGACGGACTGAAGTCCATCATACGGCTAAGTAATTACCAAAAATTAATAATTTGACATGCTTTTTCGGCATATATTCTTATTCACTATGGGCAATTGCTATGCCACGTGCCAAAAACACGGGTTTTAGGCACTTTGGGCGAAAGAGATTTCGGGCAGGTTATTTTTTAGGTGAAAAGAGCGAAAAGGATTTCGGA
>JAYUQN010000465.1:0-4037 GCA_043756725.1 Saprospiraceae bacterium | reverse complement strand
AACGCCCATGGCTTCAATCGTATCAGTGGCTTCGCGGATACCTGCGGTGTCAATCATCCGAAACTCGATGCCTTTGATATTTAAAATTTCTTCAATTGTGTCACGGGTTGTACCCGCTATTTCACTCACAATGGCGCGTTCTTCATTTAAAAGAGCATTTAAAAGCGTGGATTTTCCTGCATTCGGTCGTCCTGCTATGACGGTTGAAACGCCATTTTTCAAGACATTTCCTAAGGCAAACGATTGAATAAGGGCATGAATGAGTTTTTGAATGCGTTTAATCAAATCCTTTAACTCTGTGCGGTTAGCAAACTCCACATCTTCTTCGCCAAAATCCAACTCCAACTCTATCAAACTGGCAAAATTTACCAATTCGAGTCGCAGTTTTTTAATTTCATCTGAAAAACCGCCCCGCATTTGTTGTATAGCAATATTATGAGATGATTCAGACGAGGAGGCAATCAAATCCGCAACGGCTTCGGCTTGGCTCAAATCCAATTGTCCATTCAAAAAAGCTCGCAGGGTGAACTCGCCAGGCTGTGCCATACGCGCGCCATGCGCCATGAGCAATTGCATAATTTGCTGTTGGATATAAGGCGAACCGTGGCAGGAGAATTCCACCACATTTTCTTTGGTATATGATTTGGGAGCGATGAAAAGCGTCGCTAATACTTCATCTATAATTTTACCATTGTCCTCTCGAATTGTCCCCAAATGAACGGTATGTGTGGGCTGTTTAGCTAATTTTTTACCGTAAAAAACGGCATCCGCTATCGTGATAGCATCCGTTCCAGATAAACGAATAACACCTATTGCACCCACACCCGGGGGTGTAGCGAGAGCCACAATTGTATCTGTTAAATTATGTTTTGTATATATCATTTTGTGAAATAGAATCGTATAAAAAAGCGTTACAACAATACTCTCTGTTTATACTCCCCTCAGTATTTTAGGGCAAAAATACATCTTTCAACCTTTAATCCTTTTAAAATGAAGCTATTAAAAACGATTCTCTGCTTTTTAGTTGCGTGTCCACTTTGGGGGCAATATGAAAATATTTTAAAAGATAAAAATATTGTTTGGGCTGCGGAGTTTGAAATTGATTTTATTGTAGATAATCAAGACAGTGCGTATAGACAAGATTATAATCGTATAAAAACTATCAAATTATTGGATATTAATGACGATGCGGTTTTTGATGAAACAAGTTTTTTATCAGCAAAAATATTAGATGCAGCATTTCAAGATAAAATAGAAATATTTAGAGAAAGTACACTATCTGAAAAGGTAAATAAATCTATACTTTCTAGGATAGACACTCTTATTCATTGTTTTGAACCAGTTAATGGCGAATCTATGACAATTGTAAATACCAAAATTAATGCTGAGGATATAATTAGATATAGAGCAAAACAAGTTATATTTTATAATTCAGTAAAGAACAACTTTTATCTCCAAACACTTGCTGTTGGTATTTCTAAAAATGTATATGATGATGCAGGAAATTATATAGGTATAACTCCACTATTTTGGATGAAAGCCACAAATAATAAAACTGTAGATATTCAGTCTCAAGATATAGTTTGGGGGAAGCGGCTAACTACAAGTAAAAACAGTATCATAGTTGATAGTTTAAAGGCTATAAAGAACAATCTTTCTCTAAATATTATCCCTTATTTTTTAAAAACAATGCAAGATAAGGAAATACTGCTTTATTCAAAAGAAGATGCAAGTTATAAACGATTAACCCCGCTTGAAAAACAGTTTATTTATAGTCGAAAGGATACAATTTATAATGTAGAACATTATCCAGAACCACCGTTCCGAGCTATAAATAGCGGTGCGCCAAAAGACACAATAGTTAAAGAAGATGATTTAAAAATCCAATCAAAAATTATTGATTTTCATTTAAACTACGAAGAAGTTAAAAAGCTAAAAATGGTTCAAGAATGGTTTTGGGATGATAAGAAAAAGCAACTTATCACTAATCTTATTTCAGTTGCGCCTCTTATTCCTGTTAAGGATGATGCGGGTAATTTTCTATTTGAACAACCTCTTTTTTACCGTAAAACCAAAGACGATTAAACTTTACCCCCCCTCAGTATTTTCTCCCTTTTTATCAAGATTTTACTGCCATTACAAATTAGCTAAAAAAAAATATAAACAAAAACTTCTTTCCCTCTTGCACGGTTCATAAAACTGTTGTAATTTTAGCGAATATTCGCTGGCGAATATTCGCTAAAATTTTAAATTATTGATAATCAATATTTTATATAATCTATTATCCTTCATTTTTTAAACAATCTGAACATGACCGACACGCTCGTCAAAAATGATGTCCTGAAAGGAGGCGCATTTATCATACAAGACTCTACGCCTGAGTCCACGTTTATCCCCGAAGAATTTGGTGAAGAAGCCCTGATGGTGCAACAAATGATTCAAGATTTTATCAAAAATGATATTGAACCGAATCGGGTTGCGCTTGAAAAACAAAAAGAAGGTGTCGCTGTCAACATGCTTGAAAAAATGGGCGAACTCGGTTTGTTGGGTACGCACATGCCAGAAGAATACGGCGGTTCGGCTTTGGATACCAACACTAATACATTGGTATGTGACGCCCTCGGACCCGCGGGTGGTTTCACAGTCTCTTATGCTGTTCAAACGGGTATCGGTATGTTGCCAATTTTTTACTTCGGCTCAGAAGAGCAAAAAGCGAAATATTTACCCGACCTTATTGCAGGTAAATTGAAAATAGCGTATTGCTTGACGGAGCCTGGGAGTGGTTCAGATGCATTGGCAGCTAAAACAAGGGCAGACCTTTCGGCAGACGGTACGCATTATGTTTTGAATGGTCAAAAAATGTGGATTTCAAACGGCGGTTGGGCAGATATGTTCATCGTTTTTGCTAAAATAGACGGTCAAAAGTTTACAGGCTTTATGGTTGACCGCCATACTGAGGGGGTAAGTTTGGGCGCAGAAGAAGATAAATTGGGTATAAAAGGCTCTTCAACGCGTCAGATTTTCTTTGAAAATGTGAAAGTACCTGTTGAAAATATTTTAGGCGCTATTGGCAAAGGGCATTTGATTGCTTTTAATGTGTTGAATGTAGGGCGTTTCAAATTGGGTGCTTTGTGTCTGGGTGGTGCAAAAGCGGTTTCAACAATGGCGGTGAAATATGCCAATGAACGCATTCAATTTAAAGTGCCGATTGCGTCTTTTGGCGCTATTCAGTTCAAATTGGCTGAAATGGCAATTAAGATTTTCGTGGGGGATTCGGCGCAATACCGCATTTCAAATTTGATGCAAGAGAAGATAGCAACTCTTAAGGAAGAAGGCTTATCTTATGCAGAAGCCACTTTGGATGCTGCTGAAGAGTATGCGATTGAGTGCGCTTTGATAAAATTCATAGGCTCCGAAGCCTTAGATTATGTTGTAGATGAAAATGTGCAAGTGCACGGCGGCATTGGTTACAGTGAAGAGTTTGGCGCAGCACGAGCTTATAGAGATAGCCGTATCAACCGTATTTATGAAGGCACGAATGAAATAAATCGCCTTTTGAGTGTGGATATGCTTTTCAAACGGGTGTTGAAAGGGGAGTTGGATATAGCGGGACCCGCTTGGGCAGTTCAAAAAGAGTTGGCTTCGATGCCTTCTTTTGGTCGTCCGACGGGAGAATATGCGGATGAATATGCAGCCGTGAAGGATTTCAAGAAAATTATTTTGATGGTGGCGGGTAGTGCGGCTAAAATGCAAATGGACGGCAAGCTCAACCTGCAATCAGAACAGGAAATATTGATGAACGTAGCGGATTTGATGGCTGAAACTTTTAACTGCGAATCTACCCTTTTACGCGTACACAAGCTCTCCAGCATGACCCATAAACCACAATCTCAAGAAATTTATGAAGCGGTTTTGAAAATTCAATTTGCAGATGCCACGGCTCGTATCAATAAATGGGCAACAGATGCGCTCTGCTCTTTTGCAGAGGGTGATTTGCTCAAAACATTTTTGATGGGCTTAAAGCGTTTCACAAAATA
>JAYUQN010000464.1:0-4039 GCA_043756725.1 Saprospiraceae bacterium | reverse complement strand
TAATGACAACACACGTATCGTTCAAAGTTGTGTAAGTCGCAATTGTATCCAATGGATTAGGGCAGATATTGGTCAAAGTAAACTTGTTACCTTTCAAGTTTTTAGTTGTTAAACACACTGTATCTTTATCACCAACAAATAGCCTAACACGGATGGTATCAATAGGGCGAAGGACAACCGTTGTAAAAAATTTAATCTCTTTACAGTTTGTCAAGCCCACACAAACACGGTAGCAAGCGGTATCTGTACCCAATTTTAATCCTTTGAAAATCAAACAGTTAGCCGTATCAACAACATATTCAACCGCCCGATTAGAGCTTGTTTTACACATATTTTCAACACTGTCTATCGCACCCGTGAAATTTAAAGTGCTGAAACAAAATTTCAAGCTGTCATTGATAAAAATGGTATCACGGCGTTCCAAGGCAGCCGCAATTTTAACAAAAACTTGGGTAGAATCTAAACATCCCCCTGCTAAAGCCGATTTCACGGTAATACGGGTTAAAGGTTTTTGAGGAACAAATTTGTAAAGTGAATCCGTGCTCAATACCGTTCCATTATCCGCGTCAATCCATGTAAAACGCTGTCCTCCAAGTGCTAAAATAGCGACTGTGTCGCCTGCTAAAGTTAGTAAAGTGTCGCTATAAATTGGTAGGTTTGAAACGACTGAAATGCTGCCTCTACTGAGGGGTATCGCATAAAAATGTTCACCACCCGAAGTGGTAATGATTTCCGTTTTACAAACCGAACCAAAGGTATTACATATCAATTCTTTGGTTGCAAAAGTGGCAACTGCCATATCTTTTGCGCCCGCACAAGGCAATGAATCGGCAGCATTGACTGAAAATTGTAAAACCGCTTCTTCATTTTGCTGCAAACCAGCCGGCTGTTTCCACGATACGATTTGAATATCGCCAAAATTGCGGATGCGTGGCTCTGAAACAACCCAAGACGAAGGCGAAACAGATACACTTGTATTGGCTTTGTAAGTCACACCAACAGGCAGTTTCACACTCACTTCATCTGCTGTATCACTTGCCGTAGCGGTTATGTTTCTGAAACTAATTTCAATATCTGAAACACCACCGGGGATAAACCTATTATTTGTACCATTATTGACTTCATACAATTTAGGAACCGTCAAAGTTGCCCCTTGAATTTGAATTGGCAAGGACTCTCCTGTTTCAAAATTGGAAGATGTACCGCACACCGTTTTACCCACAAAAGAAAAATAGGCTAAAGAGCCACTTCTATAATCGCAATCCGTCACAAATTGAAAACGGATTTTTACCTCATTAGAGTCATTGGGCGAACTTGGATTAAAACCTTTCAAGCCAAATTTGTTAAGGTGGTCGCTCAGTGCCTCAAAATCATTGAACTCATAGTTTTTACCGCGTTGGCTATTATTGATGAAAACGGGGGCTTGCGTTATGGTTTTATAAGCCGAACCCGAAGGATATGCCACTGCAATAGTGCCCGTCACCAATGAAGCCCCTAAAAGCGGTATCGTCAAACGGGTTTTTATATCATAAATAGTACCCAAATCTGTATTGCGTAACAACACTTCAAGCGTTGTGGTATCACAAATTTCTGACCGTGCTGCGAGCGATTGATTGATGAAATTGGCATCAATGAAAGGGTTTTCAGTGCGCACTTGCGCCCTTATTGTCGAATCAGCGCAAGGCGCATAATTCGTTGGATTCCAAGTGAGTGAGTCCGAAGGTTTTGCGCATAACCAACCCGCTTTGAAATCAATATCACTCAAACCACACTCTCTATAAACTGCCACCACTTTCACCACATTACACACATCGTCAATCGTTTTTTCAGGCGCTACGGGTGTCAAGCCATCCAAAAATGAAAAGGCTTTGGTAGAATCTGTGCCATAATATTTGAAAGGCAGTATTTTAGGGGTCAAATTATTGGTAATATCGGTCATTGAAAGCACTCTGAAACTGGGAGCAGTTGTCTTAGGTGAAACGCCAATCCATGTTTCAGTGGCACCCCCTCTATCCGACTCGTTGCAGAGTTTCATCGTCCATTCAGCTGTATCGTTTACGATGGTAATACTTGGGTTCGTAATGGGCGTAAATTTCAAAATAGCAGCCCCGCTGTGCGTAATATGGTCGTTACCTGCCGTATTTGTTTCAATTTTATAAGGCGAACAACTGCCATCGCCAAAAGAACGGGCATAATAGCGGTCGCGGTAGTAAATAATGGGTTTGAAACTGTACACGCTGTCACCCGTTGTGCTTCCCTTTACTGTACCGCAATTGGGCGTTACTTTTATACGCAAATTGAAAGCGTGAGATGTGAGTTTATTCAGAGAAGGTACTCGGGTTAAAGTATCAAAACGGGCTGCATAATGACCCGAATTTGTCAAATTCGGCATTGGAAAATAATTATCCCCAAAAAAAGGATGGTCTGGAATTGACACTTGCACGGAGGTGGTAAAAGCTTGTGAAAAGTTTTTATCAAAATCCAATGCAAACGAATCTACACCCACCGATTGACGGTATTCCTCACCAAAATATTTAGCATAATCGTTGTTAAACATCGTGATTTTATACTCCAAATTGGCTTCGCTACATCCCACAGGGAAACTGGAACTACTCGGAAAAGAGAACAAAGCTTGCGATTTTCCTACTCTGAAAAACGCCCCATAATTGTCGCAGGAATACAAAGAATCGTCTTCAACATAATAACCGTAAGCACGGAAATTGGGTACTTTTTCAAACGTAAACTTAATAGGCGCTTCTGAATTGACTGCAAAATTGCCGACAAAATTCACTGAGTCACCTTGAATGAGGGGTGCAATTCCTAAACCCATGAGGCAACTGTGTAAGTCAAAATACAAGGCTTTTGTCGTATCTGTTCTCACGGTGCGCACTTTTGACGCATCCACAGCGCAGGTAAAACGATTGCCGCCATGCGTGATAATGACTTGACCTTTGTCAAAAATAAAAATATCTTTTAATTTATTGCTATCCCCTTTTGAAATATTGTCATAAGAAATGAGAAGACCGATGCTATCCGCTAAAGGCGTTTGACCGACTATGTTTTTCATCGTCATTTGAATAGAATCACACGCCATTGCCACCTTCGTATTGGCTTGTGCTGCCGTTATGCGTGTGGTATATGTTTCATCAGTGAAACCAAAAGTGGTTCTTTCAACCTTGAAATCCGTTGTTTTTAAACCCTTTGCACAATTATACGCTGGATTTGGTGGACAGACCCCCTCAGTATAATGGATGCGAGGACCATTCAAAGTATCACAATACCAATTGTGGCGGCAATCGCAAGGAGGACAATACAAAGCGATTTCAATAGGAAATTGAGAAAGCCCCGGCGGCGTTGTGCAATCTGCTTTGAAAGCCAAACGGGTGCGGTATTCGCCATTGATATATTGAGCAGCGGTGGCGTCAAAAGTCATATAGACCGTATCATTTGACACGCGCATATCGAGCAAAGGCAAATTGTCTTCAAACCAGTGCATATACATCGAGTCGCGCACAGGAGAAACGCCTTGTGGCATTTTCACCGCTACCAACATCTTTTCTTGACCATTACAATTTTTTTCAAAATTGAAAACGTTTCTGATTTCTAAATGCTCGATGAAAAAAACGGTTCCATCGGTTTTAGCATCAGGGTCAATACAGTTTTCGATATAATCATTGGTATTTGAAGGCGCAAAAAAGCGTTGTTGCAAATAAGTTGACCGATTTTGGCATAAATCGGTATAATCTAAACGAGCATTGAAATCAGCTTCAAAATCGTTGGTGCAATAATCTTCTTTATTGGTAACAGACCCCGCACAATCTACTTCATATTCAATGGTTATTTCAAACTTTTCATTGACCGCCAAATCGTCATAAAATCCATCGCCATCTATATCCTCCAAACCACCGGGCCCGTCTGGATCTGTATTACAAATAGGGTTGTCCTTTAAATCTATTAAGGCATTTGTCAAAATAGGGAACGATACGCCCGCTATTTTTATACCTGTAATCCGAAAGCCATTTGTCGCTATTTTGAATGC
>JAYUQN010000463.1:0-4045 GCA_043756725.1 Saprospiraceae bacterium | reverse complement strand
ATACCCAAAGGAGAAAAACCCAAAAGAGGATTTGTTTTTCTTTTTTATTAAAAAATTTCATTTTTTAATAAAAAAGAAAAACAAATCGCCTCCTTCTTCCTGCGTGTGGGTATGTTATTTTTTACGCAATCCCTTAAAAAATATTTAGCCGTTATTCTCGGACTGAAGTGCATGTTACGGCTAAGTCTGTATTATGATTGCAAACGTGCTTGATTTTAACGATGAAACCCTAAAATAAATTTCAAAATAAGATAAATGATTTTTTGGAATTAAAATTGTGTATAAAAAATTGAATATCAGTCCATTAAGCATTAAAAATTTTATCTTTTGACACGGCTACTAACCATTTGCTTGTTTTTTATCACATTCGCCAACCTTGCGAAAGCCGATTCTGTGTCTCAAATCATCCTTCAGAAAAGAGCGGCTGTGACTGTTAGTTCTATTCGCCTCTATTCCGATTCCTCTTATGCCAAGTCCACAGATATAACATTTACTGAGGGGGAGTTCTTTGAGGTGATTGGGGAAACGGTGCGAGAACATTTCGATAACTCTCAAAATCAAACTTTTAAATGGTATAAAGTCCGTTCACTTTCAGGGGAAATAGGCTGGATATTTGGCGACAATTTGGCAGTCGTTATGCCTGAACGCTTTGTTGATTACACACTCAAACCTTTTTATAAAAAAGAAGCTCATTTTGATAATGGTTTTGAAAAATCTGTTGTTTGGGTCGCTGCTGTGGATGGGCATGATGATAAACATAAAGCCTCAGCGTTCTTAAATCCATCGTATAAAGAGTTTTACCTTGTTGTAACCAATGAGCGGGGCAAATGTTCTATTTTAAATTATGCGAATGTCAATGAATCGGTTAAAAAAGAATTAAAAAGTTTTTATTTTCAAGATGTTACAGATAACAATATAGCTGAAATTATAATCGAAACAAGCAGTAATCCCACAGGTAAAAGCTTGGACGAGCATGTTTTAGAAATTTATAGTTTCAAAGCAGGCACCCTGTCAAAAATCTTTGAAGAGCGATTGACCTTAACGTGGGAAGATGATTTGCCATCGCCCGCTTTTTCCAAATTTGTTGAAATTGAAGGCTCTACTATCCGCATAGCTTGTGTGGACTATGTTGCCTGTGAAAAATATGGTTTAGGCTTTCCAACTGATAACCGCAGTAAAACCCAAGAACGTTGCCTTGAATATGCTACGTGTAGTTATATGTGGGATAAAATAAATAGGGTTTTCAAACCCCTTTATAAAGAAAGCCGTACCGTTATTACGGCTGTTCCAAAACAATCTATTGCGTTAAAAAAATCCCCTTCTCTATCAAGTGAAGTTGTTAGTATTATCCAACCCACAGACCGCATTCAAATCATTAAGCACTTTGATGATATAGTTGTTGAAAAAGGGGTTAAAAAAGTGCGCAATTGGTTTTATGTGAAACATCCTTCGGGTGTTTTGGGTTATGTAGCCGCCAATGAAGTGGTTTTTAAAAATTCAGAATATACAACTATTTTAAAAAATTATTATGAGCAAACGCCTTTGCTCAAATCAGATTGGAAGCCTGAAACTACCTTCGTAAAAGTCATCTCTCCTATTGTTAATGTAAAAAAAGGTAATTGATATTCTCTTTACACTTATTTATCGTTTTTTCATAAAAAAATTTTCAAAATCATTAAAAAATTGAGTGACCGAATAAAGTATCGGCTGTCTCTTGTTTGTGTCTTTAAAAATACATTCAGTTAAAAAGTTCTTTTAAATCATTACACAATGAAAAACGCTCTAAAAACCCTTGTTGTACTTTTTCTTGTTTTTGGTGAAATGGCTTGTTCAGAAGCACCTAAAGCACCTGAAAGTTTAACAAAAGCAGCACAAGCGGTTTCAGATGCAGCCAGTACTGTAGCCGATTCTGCAAAATCAAAAGTAGGCGCTGCTGCTGATTCTTTATCGTCAAAAGCAAGTGCTACTGCCGATTCTGTAAAATCAAAAACAGGTGCAGTGATGGATAAGGCGGGAGAAGCTTTGCAAAAAGCGGGTGAAAAAGTAGAGAAAAAAGGAGAAGCTGTAAAAGAAGCGGTTAAAAAAAACCACTAATAGACGGCTGAAAGAAATAACCGATGATATATTTTCAAAGAAAGTAATCATCGGTTATTTCAAAAAATTTTAAAGACAACTCAAATTGAAAAAAATTGTGTCCTTCTATATTTGTTAGGTGGCAGCTATTATTACAGATAGATGCCATTTTTTTTTGCCCCTACTCCCCCCTCAGTATTATGGGTAATGAGTAATGAGTAATGAGTAATGAGTAATGGTTAATGGTTAATGAGTAATAGGTTATTTGAAGAATTTACAGGTCAAAACAGTTATATCGTCTGGAAATTCCTCATCGCCTTTGAACGTTTCCACTTTGGTCATCAACTTTTCGTTAAAATCTTCTGGCTTCAAGTCTTTGTGCTCCAATGCAAAATCGCCTAAAAGCTCTTCGTTGAAATAACTACCAGCAGGGTCGCGCACATCCGTAATGCCATCTGTAAAAACACACAACAAAGCATCATCTGCTATTTGTAACTCACCCACTTCTAAAGCAGGCAATTTTTTAAAAAAGCCTAATATCGTACAGCCAATATTCAAATAATGTATTTTATTATTCATAATCAATACAGGTGGAATGTGTCCTGCATTGATATAGCGCATACGGCGGGTAACAATATCGAAATCGCAAACAAACATGGTCAAATATTTCTCTGCTTGTGTAATCCGCCTTACAGCAGTATTTAATTGCTGCATAAAATCTTCTGGTGATGTTGTACGCCGAATAATAGCTCTTAAGTTAGCTTGAAAATTTGCCATTAAGAGGGCTGCTGCCAAACCTTTTCCCGCAATATCGGCTACCACAAGCATGTAACGCCCTTCTTTATAGAGGAAAAAGTCGTAATAATCACCGCCTACACCAAAATGGGGTTGATAAACGGAAGCGACCTCAAAACAGCCATTTTGGGGTAATTTCGATGGCACAAGCGACCGTTGCATTTCGGTAGCCAATTTCATTTCATGGTTAAAACGCGCTTGTTCTATTTGATGTTTGAAAAGACGTTTGTTTTCAATAGCCACAGCAATGATATTTGTCATGGTCGTTATCAACTGAATTTTACTGAAATCCGTATTTTCATAGCCGCCAATAAACGCATAGGCAATGGGGTCGTCTTTGTGAAAAACAGGAATGACCATTTCAAACTGATCCGTAAAAGGGTGTTTTATATCTTTTAGTTTTCTTAAAGCATTACCAAAGGAAGGCATTAAGGGCGATATATCATATTTCAATAACTTTTCATCAATGCCTATATGCGTCACACAGACCCACCCGTCCTCTTTAGGTACGAATAGAGCGACTTTCCGCAAACCCAATTCCCAATTGAGGAAAGATTTGTACATATCATACAAACCCTCGGCCCTCACATTGTTGTTGATGGCTTGCGTAATATCCAACAAACGGTTTATCTGCAACTGTTTGAGGAATAATTGCCGTTCTAAATCTTCGGCAGTCAAAATATAGTTAATTTTAATGATAAAATATATTTAATCTTTACTTTTTACATCAAGGGCATCCCTAAAGCCATTTCCAACAAGGTTAAAAGCCAAAACCATCAGCATAATGGCTAATGCGGGAACAAGTGCGAGAAAAGGTTTACCGCCAATGGCATAACCATAATTTTCATTCAACATGGTTCCCCAACTTGGGGTAGGCGGTTGAATACCAAAACCCAGATAACTCAGTCCCGACTCAATCAATATTGCTGTAGCAAAATTTGAAGCGGCAACAACCATTACGGGTCCTAATATATTGGGCAAAATATGCCTCATCAATATCCGCGTGGTGCTAAAACCCATGATTTGAGCAGCTTCCACAAATGCGATTTCTTTCAAAGATAAGACTTGCCCGCGCACCAGCCTTGCTACATCTACCCACATCGTAAGCCCTACTGCTAAAAAGATAATCCCAATGCCACGCCCAAAAGCTAAAACGATGGCAAATACCAACAAAATA
>JAYUQN010000462.1:0-4046 GCA_043756725.1 Saprospiraceae bacterium | reverse complement strand
CCGTCTCGTTTTCGATAAGAAGCAAAAAAGACCCCCTCAGCCCCCCGACCCCCAAAACGGGGGAGAACGAATTGAACAGCGATGCCGCGCATAAAATTTGCTTCATTGGAACTTGTATAAGGTTTGATAGGTAAATTGCTTTTTTCAATACTCAAAACCATCGAACTTTTACCCAGATTAAGCCCATTTTCATGTATCAAACCCTGCCCCAAAGAGACAGAATAATCGCCCAAACACAGTGTTTTGAGCCATCGTTTTAAGTTATTTATTTTAAAATGCAGACTATAAAAATCTAAAAATGGGGAAGTTAATTTTTCTCCTGCATCTTGTTCAAGGGTGAAACCATAGCTCAAACGGGTATTGAAAGTATAGCGATAACGGGTATAAAATTTCAGTGGATTGCCTTGATACCCCCCCTCTCCGTAGGAGTCCCTCTGGGCAGTATTTTGGGTTTTAGAGAAGCCTTTGGAGCGTTCCAAACGCCTTTCAGCCCGCATGAAAATATCATGTTTACCTCGTATAAACCATTGATTGATAGGGATTTGTGTATCTTCAAAGCTACCTTCAACGACAACAAAAGGTTGAATTTTAAGAACAGTTTCTAAGCCCAAAACAGATTGCAGTTCTAAGAGCGTGATGTAATTATTTTTTTTTTCACGGTGTGAAATTATGCTTTTAATTTGCTCTGCGGACAATAATCTGAGGTTTTCAAAATCTGTTTGAGTCGCTTTATTAATATTGAGCGGATGGCGCAAAAAATCTTTGAGATATTCAAATTCGGTATCATAATCAAAGCTTAGGTCATCATTATTGGCAACGACATTTTCAATAGCATCTTGAAAAACGTAGGCGATGGAATCGGTTTGTGCTTGGGTTAAAAAAGGGGTTTTAAGTATTAGGGATATACCTAATACTATCCACAGGGGGATAGATTTTCTCATGATAAATTATACTGTTGGTTTGGTTAAAGAAGAAAGACTATATTTAATTGTCAAGTTCCATTTTTTCAACGATTTCAAGAATTGCAATAGGCGATAAATCAAAGACCTGAGACAGTAATTCAATTTTAATACCTCTTTTGTAGGCTTTATAAATAATGGCTTGTTCGATGCCTATCATTCTGCCTCTTTCTAAAAGAAGATTCACATAATCTATGGTTGGAGGTTTTTTATTATTATTCATTGATTCATTTTGTAAAAAATAAGGTCAATTTTTCATCTCAGACTCCAATTGTTTCATTTCATCAACTATTCCAAGAATTTCATTAGGTGATAAACCAAAAGCTTGAGTGAGTATTTCAATATTACTGACTCTTTTGTAGGCATTATAGATAGCGAATTTTTCGCCTACTTGTATTCCTACTTGTATTCCTTCTTGTCTACCTTTTTTTTCACCTTCTTGTCTACCTTTTTTTTCACCTCTTTCTAAAAGCACTTTTACATAATCCATATTTTTAGGTTTTAAATTATCATCAATTAATTTAACTTGTTCTATAATTTCTTCTTCCGTTATTTCATCGGATATTGTGGACAAATATACAGAAAAATATTGAACAAAATCAAGTTCATCTTTTGAATTTGTATTTTCATAACCAATTAACAGTAACTCTGCATAATGTTGTTTGATATAATAGCCTTCTTTAAAATGCTTCAAAGCAAATAAGGCTTTTCCTAAAAATATAGTATTAAAAGCCTTGATTATCTCGTCTGAATAATCATCTAAATTGGTCAAATAGTATTCTAAAGGGTCTATAAAACCTTGAAATTCGGGTGGAATATTGCCGAAATAGCTTGAAAAAGGCTTTACTTCCCATTCTTTAGTGCCATGATAAACAATGATGGGAATGATTAATTTCAAGGATTGTCCTTCCGCCAATTGGGTGTTATAACCGCCTCTTTTGTATTCTAAAATTTGGAGATGTGGATATTCTGGAATGTAACTCTTATGCTCAAAAAGGAAAGCCACCTGTACTTTTTCATCACTATCTTTCAACTGACATTGCCAAACAATGTCTGCAAAATAATTCTTTAAATCATTAGCAATATAAGAGACTGGCTCAAGTTTGAGTGTTTCAAGGTCAAGTCTATTTGCCCATTTTTTGGGAAATAGGTTTTTGAAATAATCAACCACGATGATTTTCATGCTGAAAGCCACTCTGAAAAATTTATCGTGTGGATTATTAATGTCTTTTTTATCTTTTGCCATGATGTAGTTCGGTTTTCAAAGTATGTTTAAAATAATAGACAAAATAAGAAATAAAATTCCACACTAAAAAATTTTTCAAAATTAATTTTTACTAAAATTAAATTTTTATTTATTGAATATTTCAAAATTATATTTTAAGTTTCGTTTTCAAACTAAGTCCACGTGACAATCTCAATAAAAACCTTCACCTTTGTACCATTGAAATGAGTTATGCGCTACTATTCATTTTGAAATACCAATTATCAAACATTATTGTACACGGATTTAAGCTCGTGCTACATCATTTTTTCAACTAAAAGCCACTTAATTATGAACAGTAAATTGACAAAATGCTTGTTATTTGCAAGCCTCTTCATTGCTTCAAATCTATGCGCTCAAGCACCTGCTGCCGACCCTGTTGAAGAAAAGAAAGAGACCCCCCTCAGTATTACGGGACAAGTGGATGCTTATTTCAGAAGCAGCAGTGCAAAAATAGGGGGTTTGACTTCTTATACAGGCGTTCACAATGGTTTTTCATTGGGTATGGCTAATATTGCGATTTCAAAAGATTTGGGAAAAATTAGCTTCGTCGCCGATTTGATGTTCGGTCCGCGTGCCGAAGAAACCAATTACAATTACAAAACCAACTCTTTAGCTTTTTTAAAGCAGCTTTACGTCAGTTACAAACCGACGGATAAGGTGAAATTCACAATGGGTAATTTCATGACTTTTGTAGGCTATGAATTGGTAGAGGCAAGCAATAATTTGAATTATTCGATGTCTTATAACTATACCAATGGTCCGTTTTTTCACACAGGTTTGAAAGCCGATGTTGCTTTAACTGAAAATTGGTCTTTAATGGCTGGTGTTTTTGAACCAACAGATTTCAAAACAAGCGTTTTTTCAACAGGTGGTGATTTAAATGTAGGCGGGCAATTGGGTTATGTTAACGGCGGTTTTAAATTATATCTGAACGCCTTGACAGGTAGAACACCGCTTTCAGACACGACGGAAACTAAAGCGACAGTGCTGGACTTGACGGCAAGCTATCAAGTGACGCCCAAATTTGGGTTGGGTGTAAATCTTTTAAATAAAATGGTAAAACCATTTGAAGATGAGATAGAAACAGCTAAGCAAACTAACTTTGTTGGGCTTGCCGTTTATGCCAATTATGCAGTGAGCGATAAATTTATTTTAGCTTTACGCGGTGAGTCTTTCAACGATTCTAAGGGGGTTGTTTTTGGTAGTGCTCCCAAGATTACAGCTTTCACCTTATCGGGCAATTTCAAAGTAGATGCTTTGACGATTATTCCTGAATTGCGTATTGACAATGCTGACCAAGCGATATTTGGGGGGAAAAAGTCAGCGACATCTTATTTATTAGCGGCTGTATATAAATTTTAATTTTTAATGAATAGAAATTAGCTTCACAAAACAACAAATGGCGAATAAGAGGCTTTGAAACTTATGACCTAAGTTTCATTGCCTCTTTGATTTGGACAAATAGATTAGTCCTACGATTGAAAGAAAAAAGTGTAATATTTCAGAAAAAACTATAAAAAAGAACAACTTAAACGTAAATTTGCCCGAAATTTTCACCTTCGTACTTATTTTGAATCCAATTTTAATAAAAATACCCAATTTCTTACCCAAATTACTTTTTTACTGAGGGGGTATCTCAATCACTTTAGGATTCTTTACACCTTAAAACCGATAGCTTAGCTCTCGGCTTTTGGCATTATTCATGCGACATCTTAAATAAAATTTTAATATAAAAATTAGAACTAAAATTATCAATTAAATTTATCAAACAATGAGTCTTTCCAGATTTAATGCTCTTGACACCATTTTCAACCGCTCTG
>JAYUQN010000461.1:0-11540 GCA_043756725.1 Saprospiraceae bacterium | reverse complement strand
CACTGCAACGTCTTAGTTGTGGTCAAAAAAAATGAAAAAATAGATTAATGCCAAGACGTTGCAGTGCAACGTCTCTACGAAAATCTCGTGTATATTCTACATTAGAAATTGTTGTACAACGAAAGAATTTGAATGTAAAATATTGTTCCGTAGGAATCCCTATGGGAATTATCAGCGTTTTATATTCAGATTCTTTCGCTGCGCGTCCCGTAGGGATTCCTATGGAACAGAATGACAAATGACTAACTTGTTTTTTAAACGTTGTTCATAATTTGCGTGAAAGTAAGTATAATTTGTAAAACAACAACTGAAAATTTACTTTTTCAAAGTGGGCGCACCCTCTTTAATGGCTTCTACTACTGAGGGGTCAAGCAAAGTTGAAATATCACCCAAATTTGACACATCGCCCTCCGCAATTTTACGCAAAATACGCCGCATAATTTTACCCGAACGGGTTTTTGGCAAGCCAGGCACCACTTGAATAATATCAGGCTTAGCAATTGCCCCAATTTGCTTTGTCACTTCTACAAGCACTTCGTCTTTAAAGGCTTTTTCGCTGTTAATGGCTCTATCGCATATCACAAAAGCGTAAATACCTTGTCCTTTTATATCATGCGGATAACCCACTACCGCAGATTCGATGACAAAAGGATGCTTATTAATAGCGTCTTCCACTTCTGCCGTTCCGATTCTATGACCTGAAACATTTATAACATCATCTACCCGACCGATAATGCGGTAATAACCATCTTCATCCCGCCTTGCCCCATCGCCTGTGAAATAGTACCCGGGGAAAGGTCCAAAATAAACTGTTCTTGACCGTTCATGATCGCCATAAGTGGTGCGAATAATGCCGGGCCACGGAAATTTTATACACAACAGACCTTCTACATTATTGCCTTCAATCTCCTTGCCTTCGGGCGTTAAAAGACAAGGTTGTATGCCAGGCAGTGGCAGCGTTGCCATTGTCGGTTTCAGTGTTGTTACGTTTGGTATCGGTGAAATCATGATACCACCCGTTTCTGTTTGCCACCAAGTGTCCACAATCGGGCAACGCCCTTTGCCGATATATTTGTGATACCATTGCCAAGCCTCTTCATTTATAGGCTCGCCCACAGACCCCAAAACTTTCAAACTCGCTAACGAATGACGGGCAACAGGCTCTAAACCCGAAGCCATCAACGCCCGAATTGCGGTTGGGGCTGTGTAAAATTGATCCACTTTCCATTTATCAATCACTTCCCAAAACCGACCTGCATCGGGCCAATTGGGAACGCCCTCAAACATCAAAGTGGTTGCACCCGCCAACAAAGGTCCATAAACAATGTAGGAATGTCCTGTAATCCAACCAATATCCGCTGTACACCAATATACATCTTTTTTACCTACTTGAAACACATTTTCAAACGTATAATGCGCATACACCATATAACCGCCACACGTATGCACAACGCCTTTGGGTTTACCCGTTGAGCCAGACGTATAAAGAATGAAAAGCATATCTTCGGCGTCCATTTCTTCGGCAGGGCAATCTGTTGAAGCGTTTGCCATTTCATCATGCCACCAAAGGTCTCGGTTTTCATTCCAATGGACAAAAGCGCCCGTTCTTTTCAAAACAATATTGGCTGTTACTGAGGGGGTCTGCGCTAAAGCTTCATCGGCAATATCTTTCAATTTTATCTCTTTATTGCCTCTGAAAGCGCCGTCCGAAGTGACTAAAACCTTTGCTTGGGCATCATTTAAGCGGTCAGCTAAGGATTGGGCTGAAAAACCACCAAACACGACCGAATGAATCGCTCCAACGCGCGCACATGCCAGCGTCGCAATCGCTAACTCTGGAACCATCGGCATATACAAGCATACTCGGTCGCCTTTCACTACGCCTTTGCTTTTCAATACATTGGCAAATTGGCAGACTTTGGCGTGCAGTTCTTTGTACGTGAGCGAATAACCCGCATCGTTAGGGTCATTGGGCTCGTAAATAATGGCTTTTTTATCGCCTTGTGTTTCAAGGTGACGGTCAAGAGCATTCTCCGTGATATTGAGTTTGCCGCCTTTAAACCATTGAACATCGTGGCTTACGAAATCCCATTCTAAGACTTTGTCCCACTTTTTTTTCCAAGTGAAACGCTCGGCGTGTTCTGCCCAAAAGCCTTCGGGGTCGTTGACGCTGCGCTCGTAATTTTTTTGATATTGCGCCTTCGATTTTATGATATAGCTCATTGTTTGTTATTAAAATAGGTAATCAAATATAGATTTCTTGATGTGTAGAGGCATTATACTGAGGGGGGTAAAAAGTATAATATTTTTCACAATAAATTGATAATCAATATTTTGTAAAAATCATATACAATTATCACCTTGTATTTCAAGTCAAAAATATATAGATTTCTATATGTTTAATAATTTTTAGAGAAATAATTTTACACTTTTTTTAAAAGCAGATTTTATAAAGGGTGAAAGGACAAAAGGGCGAGTTTTTAAAGCGTTTTTGAAAAAGCAATTGCTAACCTAATGAATGTCTAAACGTGTTAAGTCGTTTTCCTAAAAACATTGATTCTAAGGTCAAAATAATTGCGATTTATAGAACTAATCGCTTTGAAAGGATAGAATAAATTTTCAGATTGTAAAATGTTGAAAGGACTGAAATAGTACGCTACTTCTGGTCTGATAGTGAATTTTCTGAGGGTCTTATTTATACCTGTGCCTATATAAAAACCAAAGTCGTTGGAGAATAGAGCCATATTTTTTTTGTAAAATCTTGTCCCTACGCTATTTTCAATACTTCTCAAATATCTCAGACCAAATATGAGAGAAGGCTTTATTTTACCTTCTGTAAATGTATAAACAAGATCTACGGGAATATCCAAATAGATATTGTCGGCAACAACAAGCCTGTTTTTACCATCTTTTCTAAAAAAAATCATTGTCAAATCATCGAAAGAAAATCCTGATTTTACACGTACAGCAAGTTTAGAAGAGATAGGGAAATTTAATTGAATAGCCAGTGAAAACCCTTGACTTTTTTGAGATAGCCCACTTAAAGTGTCTCCTAAACCATTGGCTTCCCAATTGGCTTTTTTTATCTTGTAATATCCTTGAGTATAGGCGAATGCCACGCCAAAAGTGGTTTTTTCCTTAAGCAAAGTGTCGGTTTGAGCCACAATAAGGGTGTTAAAAAAACAGGCAAGCGCTACAAATGTTAAAAGAGGTTTGTTTTTTTTCATGTTTCAAGGATTAAATTGTTTAATTCCAAAAGTATTTAGGCATTTTCTGGTTAAATATTTCATTTTTCAACTCTAATAAATCCGAACTTATACATAAGGGGTCAATTTTCAGATAAAATTTATTATATATACGTTCTTGTAATACCAATGCCGAAAATTTACATTTAATTAGCATAAACTCTTTTGCTTCTTCACGTGTGAAATTATTGTTAAGCAAAAAACCAAAAATTTTATCAAACGTGAACCTATCAAAACACTCTTCATGTTCTGACATAAAAAGATCAATTATCATGTCATCATTATCATCTTTCATTATTCCAGAAATTTAAAACTTAAATTCATGCGACTTCGTTTCAAAGTTAAATCTAAACTAAATATATTGTTTACTTCTACGCCGAGGGGCGTCAAAAACACTTGATCATAATCTGTTGTAGATTTTATTTTTTCAATCAAATGTAATTCCAAACAGTAATTGCTACACCAAGTCAAAAACTCGTGCATTGTTCGTCCATTATAGGATACGCTGAATATTCCTCGAGCAATATCTAATTTTTCTTGCTCAAAAACATGTTTTTTGGGTAACCAATTTCCGTGTGTAATTTCAATGAAGCGTAGAAACCAATAAATATTTACTTTATGAACTTTATCATCCCAATTACCATTCGTTAAAATTTTGAGAAGTAGTCTTTTTTGTTCATTGCTAAGATTAATAGATGGAATATTAGTCGTTTTATAAACAAATGGACTCATATTTTTTACGAAGATATCCCCATAATCAGTTAAGTAATATTTTGATTTTTCGACTTTAAATAACTCAAAATCTAAAGCTATTCGTTCATAACAGTTGAAATTTGTTTTGCTATTGTTAGGGTTTTCAAAAGGAAAAAAAATTTCTTTGTATGTCAATACATTTGTATTTAAATCTGCAAAAGTTTTCATAATCTTGTTGAGCCACCTTAAAAAGCAAATTGTATAATTTTTGGGATTAGGCAATGCCAAACCTACATTCAAGCTTAACCTCTCTACAGTTTCAGCATAAAGTTTTTTTACGCGTTCTAACGAATAGGTCTGAATTAAAATATTATTTTCTTTCCCAAATTTTTCAATAATTTTTTGACTCTTTAAGACAGTTTCTTCTGCATATAAAATACAATAATCAGTTGTATCTGAAAATTTTACATTTTTATAGTTTAAGGTTTGAGCAAAACAATAGTCTATTTTAGACTTACTATCCAGTGCCGTTTCAAGTTCTACTACCAAATGGCGATTTTCATTGTTTGCTACAACAAAATCTATACGACCATAATCTGTTGTTATTTCTTGTCCTATAATTTTAGCAATATCAAAATGTAAATAATTTCCTAAATGGGGTGGGTTATTCAAAAATGTCCACTGTACAAGAGATTCAACCATTCTTAAAGAGGTTTTGAGAATTTAAATTAATAAAATCAGCATTTATTACATTTGTAAAGGTAACAAGTTTGTTATATTGACCAAACGTTCGCAATTTATTTTTTATGTGACTTGTCAAAACTTAGAATGGTAAGTAAGTGTAAATAAACCCAATTTTTACCCGTACATTTGAGCATGAAACTTTTAGCAAAAACCTTTGCAGGTCTGGAAGACGTCCTTGCCAACGAAATAGACAAATTGGGTGGTGAAAATATCCGCATCATCAAACGGGGTGTGGAATATGAAGGGGATAAACGTCTACTCTACCGCTCAAATTTGGAATTGCGTACAGCTTTACGGGTGCTAATGCCCATAGCCTCTTTCAAAGCAAAACATGAAGCCGTTTTTTACAATAAAATGAAAGCCATTGATTGGACGCAGTATATGACCGTGAACCAAACTTTTGCTGTGGATGCGGTTGTGCGTTCCACGCTTTTCACGCATTCGCAATATATGGGCTTGAAAACAAAAGATGCACTGGTGGATTTGTTTCGTGAAAAGTTTTTCAAACGCCCGAATGTGAATACCATCACGCCCGATTTGCTGATAAATGTGCACATCAATGAAGAAGATGTGACGGTTTCATTGGATAGTTCGGGCGATTCGTTGCACAAAAGAGGTTATCGGGTGGATACTTTGGAGGCGCCTATAAATGAGGTTTTGGCGGCAGGTATGATTGCTTTAAGTGGTTGGAAACCCGATGTGCCTTTCATGGATGCCATGTGTGGGTCGGGCACTTTTTTAGTAGAAGCGGCACAAAAAGCCTATAACATACCCCCTCAGTATGGTCGCGATTATTTTTGTTTCAAACGGTGGTTGGACTTTGATAAGGCTCTTTTTGATGATATTATAAAGAATCAACAAGCGCAAGTGAATGATATTCAGCACAATATAAAAGGAAGTGATTTAAGTTTTCAAGCTATTCGGGTAAGTGAGCGCAATATTGAAGCGGCGGGTTTGAAAGGTAAAATTGCTTTAGAGCGGAAAGATTTTTTCAAATTAGTGCCCGAAACGGTCACCCAAGAGGAAGCCGAAGCACCCACAAAAAGAGGTGTTCTGATCATGAATCCCCCTTACGACGAGCGGATGAAAATGGAAGACGCTCAAGCCTATTATAAACAAATAGGCGATATGATGAAAAAAAACTGGAAAGGCTGGGAAGTATGGCTGATTTCAAGCAATTTGGATGCCTTAAAAAGCATCGGGCTGAAAACGTCGAGGCGTATTCCGCTTTATAATGGGGCTTTGGAGTGTAAGTTTATGAAATTTGAAATGTATTAAATGAATTAGGAATTAGGATTGTACAGTTAATTTAATGTTATAAAATACATTCTCTTTTACATTAAATTAACGGTACAATCCTAATTCATCATTCTATGAAACATTTTCAAACTGCAATCGTGCCAAACTGGCGTATAATCCGTCCTCTATTTCATACAAAGCTTCATGCGTCCCTTCTTCAACGATGGTGCCGTTATCAATGACACAAATTTTATCTACTTCTCGTACCGTTGCCAATCGGTGAGCAATGATAATACTCGTTCTGCCTTCCATCAAAATATTAAGCGCTTCTTGCACGACTTTTTCACTCTCTGCATCGAGCGAACTTGTCGCTTCATCCAACAATAAAATGCTCGGATTGCGTAAAATAGCACGAGCAATGGCAATTCGTTGACGCTGCCCACCACTCAATTTGATACCCCTCTCCCCTACCATCGTTTGCAAACCTTCGGGAAATTGGCTGATAAACTCCCATGAATTGGATTGCTTTGCCGCTTCAATTATTTCATCATCTGTGGCATCGGGTTTGCCATAAAGTATATTTTCACGAATAGTACCCCCAAAAAGCAAGACTTCTTGAGGTACAATCGCCATATTTGAACGGTAATCTGTCAAATCTAAGTCGTTGATGTTTTTACCATCCACAAAAATCCCCCCCTCAGTAGGGTTGTAAAATTTCAGAATCAATTGCACAATGGTTGATTTTCCTGCGCCACTCGGTCCCACCAAAGCCACTTTTTGACCTGATTTGATGTTCAAATCAATGCCTTTCAAAACGCCCACATCTGCGCGAGAAGGATATTGAAAATGTACATTTCTGAACTCGACATGCCCTTTCAATTTTTTCTCTGGTAAAACAACCACATCGCGAACGGTTACCTCGCTTTCAGAATTGAGGATTTCTCGCACCCGTTCCGTTGCGCCCACAGCACCAACCAATTCGGTATAAAAACTGCCCAAACCTGCTATGGCTCCCCCAATAATGGCTGTATAGGTGAAAAACATAATCAACTCTCCTGCTGTAATGGAACCACTTTGCACCAATTCTGCGCCTTTCCACAAAACAAAAAACAGCGCACCAAAAAGAACGACCACAATAAAAGTGGCAAAAACAGCGCGCCAAGCCGCAAATTTCATAGAAATATCAACCGATTTGCGATTGGCTTTGCCATAACGTAAGGTTTCAAAACTTTCATTTGTAAAAGCTTTTACAGCATTGATGGCTTGCATCGTTTCATTTAAAATGACATTGGTTTCAGCTATTTGAGTCTGCCTTTCTTTCGCCATTTTACGCACATAACGCCCAAAAACCATAGCCCCAATGACAATAATGGGGAAAGTCAAAAGCATTATCACCGCCAATTGCCATGTTGTGAAACTCAAAATGAGAATACCTGAAATGAGAATAATAACTTGTCGAATAAATTCTGCAAGCGTTATCGAAAAAGTATTGTAGAGCCGCTCAACGTCCGAATTAACGCGTGACACCAACTCGCCTACCCTACTTTTTTCAAAAAAAGTAACAGGTAAAGAGACCATTTTTTGATACAAAGCCTGTTTCATATCAGCTATGCCATACTCGCTCACTTTAGCAAACAGCGTGACCCTAAAATAGGAGACAAAGCCTTGAACCACCAATAAACCTGCTAAAATATAGCCAATGCGGGGCAAATCGAGGTAATAAGGAATGGTTTTACCACCAAAAGAGAAAATGAAATCGTGTTTACCTTGTGCTATATCCACGATTCTACCCGATAGAAACGGGAAAATCATGAAAGTAGTGGTGGATAAAAAAAGCAGGAGCATGCCCATCCAAAACGACCACTTGTAGGGGCGTATAAATTGAAAAATTTCACCAACTGCCTTAAGATTGTCTTTGGTAAGTTTGGTTTTGGGTGCGTTGTCTTCGTAATCGTATCGTCCTTTTGCCATTGTCGAAAATCTTGTGTTTGTCTATTTTATTAAACCTCAAAGGTAAAAATAAAATAGTTAATTTTTTAATAATAGCATAGACGATTGATTGTCAAATATATTTCACGGTTTTTGGCTAATATACCGCACCAAACTCCGCTTCGCAATGGGCAACAAGGTTTCTTCTAAAGGAAAAGTTAATTTGGTTTCGATGGCATAAACGGCAGGCACTGGTACGTTTTTACGTTGTTTCAGCAGCGTAATTTTTATGTTTTCATACGTATTTACGTAATTACGCTCCCATTCGTCCACATATTGAGACTTAATGGCGCGGTATTTATCATTGTGTTTTTCAAAAATACTGAGGTAAAAATAATAGACACGGGTGTAATTATAACCCGATTGAGAGAGGAAAAAGTACCCCTCAGTATTTTGCAAAGGCATGATGCCTATGGGTGTAATAGACAATTTATTTTCAACGTAATCATAAAGTTCTGCGCCAATATCAATGGTTTTTTTGATTTTTTGGGCAGCGAATTGCGTGATGTCTTCCAATTCCCGCATCAATTCGGTATCGGCAATCATTTCCTCATACAGCATTTCCAGTTTTTGAATTTGGATACCTGTAAGTCTTTTGGGAAATTGCTGTTGCAAAAAGCTCTTATTGCTTTTAAAGGAGACGATGTTGTTGTAATGAAAAATAACGTCCGCTAATTGCGGGTACAATTTGTTGTCGTTGAAATATGAACTAACCCGTTGCAAATACGCCAAAAGCGTGTATTTTTTGGATTCAAAATCAATATTGCCTTCAACAAACCATGTTTCTGATAAGTGCATCATAGTCTTTCAATTTCAGGCTGTAGCGGCGGATTTTATCCGACCTGTGCAATTAACAACGCTGAAAGCGTTGAACTTGAATAACCCCGAATGAAATTCGGGGGGAAGTGAAAGGGTAGGTTAGACAATCCTGAAGGGATTGAACTTGACAGCAACTTAAATAGCCTCACGTTCAACGCTTTCAGCGTTGTGCAACCTACCCCGCCTTCACCCCCCGAATTTCATTCGGGGGTTATTCATATTCAATCCCTTCGGGATTATTTAATCGCACAGGTCGGATTTATCCGCTGAGTGCGTTTTCAACGCATGAACATACCGATACAGTTTTCGTTTTTTAATGTGTTTTTATATTTGAAATGAAAGATATGAATAATTTGGATAAGAGTCAATTATATACCCCAGTTTTTTTAATAAAAAATTTGAAACCCTACATAAAAGCTACAAAACTACCCCCTCTCCATAGGAGTCCCTGCGGACAGTATTTCAATAATTTTTTCTGCATTTTCCGTATTTGAAAAATCTTTTTCCAATATATCCTTTCTATCCTGCACTGCTTTTTGTGAAAACTGGACATTCATCAGACTTTCCACCGTTGCACCGATTTCTTTAGAAGTATTTTTAACGATACACAAAGACTCTAAGCCTGTATTTTGAACCGTGTGGCGATTGACAATACAGAACCTACCGCGATACAAAGCATTTAGCAATTTCAATTTCATACCGCTTCGTTGAAAAGAAACCAAGAGATTGATTTGGGCATTTTGAATCAATTCTTTCATCTCACTTTCAGAAGGATTGGCGATAATTGTAACATTTTCGTAGCGTTCTGCTACTTGCTTGAGTTTTTCAGACGGGTTTTTGCCCGCAATACTGAGGGGTATCTCTCGCTTTGAAAAAATCTTGTTGATGAGGTAAATAGCGGCTTGTTCGTTGTCTGAAACGCTCAATTTGCCGTGAAAAAGGACATATTCGCCCGTTCCTGTTTTCACTTCTACCGATTTATTGGGGTGAAAAGGAGGAATATAACGAATGGTATTTTCATCCAAATTAAGTTTTTCATAGCGTTGTTTGAAATATTCATCATCATCGGGTGAAATGGGCAATATATAATCAGCCGATTTCAGAATAAGGGTTTCATATTGCTTGAGTTTGATGCTTTCAGTTTTGAAATATGCTTTTTTCACCCAACTATTTTCCAATATCTCCATATTGCGGTAATATTCCCATTCGACATTGTGCATGCGCACAATTTTCAAGCGGTTTTTCAAAGCATCGTTTGACAAATAGCCGCATGTATGCAGTCCCTCAAACAAAATGGGACTGTTATCGGCTTTTAGGTTTTTTAACAATGCCCTTTTCATGCGTGAGGTTGAAATAAATGGTATGCCTGTTGCATAACTGTGCAACATACTGAGAACGGAAATATCGCGCTTGTAGTAATAGACTTTGGTGCAATATTTTTCTAATTCCCCTTGCGGTTTTCTTTCACGGTATTGAAAACAATGGAGTGTGATAGCCACACCCGCTTCATGTAAGGCTTTCACTTTGTAAAAAACATCCATGACACCGCCATAATCGGCTGGAAATGGAATATCAAAAGAGACAATGTGCAAATGATGATTGGTCAAATTTCAAAATTTTATATTGTTTTTTAACGCAAATTTAGGGGAGTTTATTTGTTTTGCAACTAAAATGTATTTAATTAAAACCCTACATTAAATATTTGCTCACAGAGTTACACAGAGGTTTCACAGAGTTAGATACTTATGGCACATCCCGATACAAGCGGGATAATACGTTTTTTTTTTCATCTAACTCTGTGAAAACTCTGTGTAACTCTGTGAGCAAGTACTTTATGTAAGGTTGTAAATTAGTTTAACTGTTTTATATTTACAATTGTTTTACAAGTAAAAAGTAAATTCATTATGAAACTAAAAATCTATCAAGTTGATGCTTTCACAGAAAAACTGTTTGGTGGAAATCCTGCTGCAGTTGTGCCTTTGAAAAAATGGTTGCCCGATAGCGTTCTGCAAAATATAGCGGCTGAAAACAATTTAGCTGAAACAGCCTATATCGTGCCTACGGGCGGTGTAAGCGATTTTCACCTGCGGTGGTTCACACCCAGTATCGAAGTGCGGCTTTGTGGTCATGCCACTTTGGCAACAGCGCATACACTTTGGCAACACCTAAAATTTGAAAAAGGCACTATTGCTTTTGACTCTCTGAGTGGCATTTTACGTGTCATGCGGGAAGGGGATACGTATACACTCGATTTTCCATGCGATATACTGTCCGAAGGAACTCCTAAGGAGAGGGGGGGTAATGAAGCGGCTGAAACGATTGAAAAGGTATTGAAAATCAAACCTTTAGCTATTTTTAAAGGCAAAGACGACTATATGGCTGTATTGTCTAAACAGAGCGATATTGAAAATTTGACACCTGATTTTTTACCCTTAAAAAACTTAGACGCAAGGGGATTAATAGCCACTGCTAAAGGGGATATGGTGGATTTTGTTTCCCGTTGTTTTTATCCCGAAGCAGGTGTTGAAGAAGACCCTGTTACGGGTTCGGCGCATACAACTATGACACCTTATTGGGCTGAAAAATTGGGTAAAACGACTTTGACTGCGCAACAACTCTCGCCAAGAAAAGGCAATTTGGTGTGCAGTTTGAAAGGCGAACGCGTTTTTATAAGTGGTAAGGCGGTGACGTATTTGATGGGGAGTATAAATATTTAAAAATTAGAACAGTAGTAAAGCAAGATTTAGGGTTAGTTTTTTGAGAAAATTTGAAAGCATTGTGATTTTTTTTGCAAAAAAAATCACAATGCTT
>JAYUQN010000460.1:0-4051 GCA_043756725.1 Saprospiraceae bacterium | reverse complement strand
GCAAATGAAAATAGGTACTTTTTCCTGTTTGTCGCGGCGCCCAAATTGTGAAATAACGGTTTTTATGTACCAAATCCTTACCTTGTTCCACCAAATTAAGACGTGGCAAAGTGTAATGCTCTTTAAAAATATTTGGACCCGAAGTATTAAATACACGCATTTTCATTTATTTTGTCAGCAAAAGTACACTTTTCTAAATAAGTATCAAGGTTTTTTGAAAAATACATACTCATACTGAGGGGGCAAAAAACTATTTTCAAATCCTTTTACCGCAAAACAAATACCCTAAAAAGGTAATATATAGCCCACCGCTGTTAATAAGAGACACGCCATCTTGACTTTTTCAAGCAAACACCCTACATTTGTTGAGTGCAACGTTTTAATAATGTTAACTCTATAAAATAATTGCTACCTGTAAAACAGTAAAATCTATATAATAAAAAGCAGGGCTTTACTCATTTTATATAAATTTAGTATATAAAACACGTTAACATACAGCTATTTACGAATTATAAAATTTTATATTTTTTAAACATTCGTTAACCTCCTTTTACACCTTCCTTTTCTTACCTATTTATGGTATATCTTTTGTCAAAGTTGTAACAGGTGGCTTTCAATATTCTCAAAATAATAGCGTGTTGGAAGCAGCGTAAAGCAAATTTAATCTTACATATTTATCAAAATTTAAAATAAGACAGTTCACATGAAAAAACTTCACTTTTTAATCCTTTCTTTCTTTTTTGTAAACAATGTATTTTCTCAAAATATAGAAATTGGCTTGAATGCTGGCGTGGGCATTTACACAGGCGATATTGAAATAAAGGCAGAAAATTATAAGCAACAAAAGCGTAGTAATGTGGGCGCTTTTGTGCGCGTGCCTTTAAATTCTTCATTTGTTGTGCGTGCACAGGTTTTTCATGGGCAATTTTTTGCCAATGAAAAAAAATATCCAACAACAAATTATCGAGCTACAAGAGGCTTTAGTTTCAATACCACTTTTACCGAATTGAGTGCTCGTTTAGAGTGGCATTTTTTGAAATTAGATAATCAATTTTATTTTGAAGATGAAGACCCTACTATGAGCCTTTATAGTTTTTGTGGCTTCGGTGCAACTTTTTTCAAACCTCAAACCAATTACAATACATCTAATACCGTTATCGATAAAACGCTACTTACGCAAGATACGCAATACGCAACAACTGCGCCTGTTATGGCTTTGGGTATGGGGGCAAAATATAATATTACCAATACTTTGGCTTTGGGTATAGAACTGAGTGCCCAAAAACCCTTTACCGATTATTTAGACGGCATTTCAAAGGTTTCCAATAGCAAAACAAAAGATTATTACTTTTTCGCCCATTTATTGATTTCTTACAATTTTGGCAATGCCTCATTCGGTGGAGGTAGTGGTTATATGAGCAATAAAGGACGCCGCAAAAGTGGTTGTCCAACTTTTTAAGGTGATATATATTTTTCCAGTTTGAAAAAAAAGTGTAGTTTTGTAAAAAATAAAAAACATGGTAGCAACAGCCGTAGAAGAAAAAAAACGAATGACTGCCGAGGAATATCTCGCCCTCGAAAGAAAAAGCCTGCGTGAAAAAACAGGCAAACATGAATTTTTTAACCTAAAAAGAATTTTTATGGCTGGAGGTACACATCCGCACAACAAAACCGTCTATAATGTTGGTTTCCTTTTAGGCTTAAAAGCTATGCAAAATAGCCTAAATTTGGATATTACAACTTCTGAAACCAAAGTTATCAGCTTTTTAGAATATAAAAACTATCTCTATCCCGATGTCGTTGTGGTAGATGGAAAGCCTTATTTTGAAGATTCTAACAAAGATGTTTTGGTCAATCCCACACTTTTGATTGAGGTTTTATCAGAATCAACGGAGGCTTTTGATAGGGGTGAAAAGTTCAAATCGTATCGTCAAATAAAAAGCCTGAAAGAATATATCTTAATCAACTCGTTAAAAAAGTCTATCGAACAATTTTATTGCGATGAAAATGGGCGGTGGCAAATTGGGGAAGCGTTGAATGAAGGCATATTAAAATTGCAGAGTTTGCCCATCGAATTGTCTTTTGAGGAGGTGTATATGAATGTGGTTTTTGAGGCTGAAAAAATAGAAAAAACGGAATAGATTTAGATAAAACACATATAAGATTATTTTGAAATAAAATCCCAAAAGCCATCCACATCTCTTGCATTGAGGCAGCATTCCCTATTCAACCTCCCCTTTCGAGCCGTTAAAACACCATAGCGAATATCTTTTATGCCTTCACACGAGTGCGCATCAGGATTAATGGAAATTAAAACGCCACATTCGAGGGCGTAAGGAATCCATGTCCAATCTATATCCAAACGGTAGGGATTGGCGTTGAGTTCTATGGCAACTTTGTTAGCAGCACAGGCTTCAATCACTTTTTTATGGTCAATGGGATAGCCTTCTCGAGATAGTAAAAGTCTGCCTGTGGGGTGTCCGAGGATGGTTGTGTAGGGGTTTTCAATGGCTTTAATCAAGCGGGCAGTGGCTTTTTCTTCCGTCATTTTTAAATTGGTATGGATGGATGCAATGACAAAATCGAACCCCCTCAGTATATCCTCGCTATAATCGAGTGAACCATCGTTGAGAATATCACATTCGATGCTTTTCAGTATTTTGAAATTGAAAAACTCCTTATTCAGCTCCTCAATTTCACGCCATTGGGCTTCTACCCTATCCTCTTTCAAACCATTGGCATAAAAAGCAGCTTTGGAGTGGTCGCTGATACCGATGTATTTGTAGCCCAATCGTTGGGCATATTCCGCCATTTCACGTACGGTATTTAAACCATCGGAATAGGTGGTGTGGGTGTGGATAACGCCTTGAATATCACCGACTTGTATCAAATTTTTAGGCAATTGATTGCCCTTAGCAAGTTCTAAAATTTCATAGTCTTCTCGCAATTCGGGTTCGATATAAGGCATGCCTGCTTTTTCAAAAATAGCCGTTTCCGTCTCTAAATGTCTAAAATCTACCAGCCCCCCAGCCCCCATAGGGGGAGTTGCAGCTTTGACGAAGGCTTCTAAAAATAATCTACTGCCTGTATATTTGAAATATTTGGAACCAAATTCCTCTTCTTTACAGGTGTAAATAATAACAGGTGCTTCATTGTGTGTGACACAATAAAATACATTATCTGTATTTTTAACAAGTATAAGATTTTGATTATCAAATATTTGTGAAATATCTCCGTCTGTGGCTATCAGTATTTCAATATTGCTGACAATGGGTGAAAGCCTGCGCAAAGCCCCTACCCGCTCAATGCGGACATTCTTAAGTTTTATTTCTAAACTTTTAATCACCACCGTTGCATCTTCATCTGCCAAAGCCCAAAAGCGCATATTTCGGGATTTCAAGTAATATTCAGCCGCTTTTCGGATTTCATCTTGCGTTTTTTTACCAAAACCATGCAGTTCAATCAGACGGTTTTCATTGCAAGCATAAACCAATTCGCCCACCGTTTCGATGCCCAAATCTTTCCAAACGGCTATGATTTTTTTGGGTCCAAAACCTTTAATATTGAGCATTTCAACCACACCTGCGGGCGTTACCTCGGCATATTTTTGATAGGTTTCCATCGTCCCTTTTGCGAGCAACTCTTGGATTTTATCGGCAATGGCTTTGCCAACGCCTTTGATATCGTCCAACTCCGTGCGGGTCATGTCACTCAAAGGCTTATCCGTTTTGCGCAGCGTGATATAAGCGTTTTGATAAGATTTTATCTTAAACGGGTTTTCATTATGGAGTTCCATAATGGCGGCGAGGTTGGCGAAGGCGCGGGCGATTTCTTTATTGGTCATGGCTTAAACTTAAATCTAATAAATTCAGTTGAAAAGATGATTTTAGGCATTTTCATCATCTATATTTTCATGTGCATAGTTAAATTCTATTTTGCTTTGAAGAACAATTTCATTTAATATACTCTGCAAATTTCCTTGTTTTATAACTTCCTCAAAGTATTGAATAAGCATAGGAATATTAATGAGTTCTTCAATACATTTCAAGTA
>JAYUQN010000459.1:0-4056 GCA_043756725.1 Saprospiraceae bacterium | reverse complement strand
GCACAACAGCCCAAGCCTATTATAATAAAGGTGTGAGATTGCACATGGAGCAATTGGCAAGTTATGATGCCAATGCGGCTGTTCCTGCTGCTTCTATAGATGCGTATTTAATAGCGAATCCTTATTCGGCTGCAAAAGCTTTGGAGCAAATCAATACCCAATATTGGGTCGCTTCTTTCTTAAATGGACCCGAAGCGTTTGCCAATTTCCGCAGAAGTGGTTTTCCAGTTTTGACACCCAATCCGTTCCCTGGTAAAAGCATCAAAGGCACTTTTATACGCCGTTTGACTTATCCCAATTCTGAAATCTCTGTCAATAAAGCCAATGTGGATGCGGCTATTGCACGGCAAGGCGCAGACGATTTGGATTCAAAGGTGTGGTGGGATAAATAATTTTCAGTGAAAAAAATATAGTTATACATTCTTGTTGGTTGAAAGGCAGCTTTTCTTTGATTGGCTGCCTTTTTTTTATGAAAATACTGAGGGGGGGTAATTGGTGCTTTTTCAACAAATCCTCAATGATTTCACGGGCAACTACAATGAAAGATTTGATTTGAGTGCTTATGCAAAAGGCATTGTCGTTGTACGGATTTTGCAAGGCGAAAAGGTCTTTGCTAAACAGATTGTGGTGAATTAAAGCAGTGAGTCCAGATGGCACTTGGGTAGAGTTTTTTGAGCCTTAACACAGGCTAAATTCGGTGTTATGTTTGAGGAAAAATTATATAAAAAAGAATTATGTTTTCAAAGTGGGTGCAAAATGGTACAGGATATTGTGTTTCGGTTTACTTTTGGATTGATTTCGACATTTTTTAATCATTAACAACTACTAACTATGAAAGACTTCAGTAAACTCTTATCTTCTAAAGACCCTAATGCGCTAACAGCTTCCTTATTTGAAGAAATGGCAAGGGACAATCTCAAGGATTTTCTCCAATTTTTCAGAAAAGATTATTACGAAAAAATTGATTTTGACAAAGGTTGTGAGCTTTTGGATGAGGCAATGCCCCACTTTCTCCCATCCCATTATTCGGCTCGAAAAGACGCTTTCAACCTATTTGTCAAAGCCCCTTTCAAAGATGGGAGCATTTCTCATTTCCTTATTCATGCCATATTCGCTATGGCAAAAGGTGAAATTCAAGTCGGTATTGCAGACGTACCTGATAAGGCTATTGATGCCTATCACCGTGAAAAAGAGAAGGATGGTAAGACAAAAAAACAAGAATACACGGATGATAATCAGTGTTCACATTGCGGGCGTACCGACCTGCCGCTTACCATCACCATCAACGCAACTAACATGAAAAAGCTAACGCTTTGCTCTGTTTGTCTCTACAATGGTGGTCCAAGCGGTCAAACGAAAAGAAAAGTCAATTTAAAACAACTGGATAAAGACATAGCCAGTTACGAAGATTTGGCTAAAAAGTATGAAGTATTGATACAAGATTTTCCGGAACAGCCAGATTTGCCCGATGCCTTTGCACAATATGCGATGACCCCTTTGAGTAGCTATAAATCCATTCAAGCCATACTTGGTGAATTGCGCTCGCAACGCATGGCGGCTATGACAGATATGGAAAGCGAAACGCGTTTGAAATACGAACTAAAAAAATCGCTTGATGTGGAGGATTATGCAAAATCGGCAACGATTAGGGATAAATTGAATAGTAAGAAAAATAAAAAGGGGAAATAAGTTTCGGAATTATCTACTTTGTGGTACAAGCGCACATTTAGGAATTTTTTAAAATTTCCTAAATGTTGATAATCAATAAGTTATAACTTCTTGTACCACAAAGTAGATAATTCCGAACTGTGAAAATCAACCTAATCTGTGGTTTAAGCAACTACGCTTTTAATCCACTGCCAATCTGCATCAGAGAAAGCAGGTGGGGCAGGTTTTTCACCATAATTAATGGACAAATGATAAAGGCTGCGTTCAAAAATAATAGCCATCGCTTTACCGATTTCTAAAGGAACATCGGGGTCGGGGGCAAGCAAGGGAACGGGTAAAATCGGTAAACTATCTTGTATATTGACTGACCAAATAGCCGCTTTATTGGTTTTTGCCCGTAAAAGCATCATTTGATACTGCCCTGTGCTTTTCTGAGATGTAAAAGGTCGAATACCCCGTCTTAAAAGGTCAATTTCTAAGATATGGATACCTTTTTTATGCAAATCATCAATTTTTTCACGATAAGCTGTTAAATTAGGATTGCGTTTATTGACAGGCGACAAAATTTCAATAGCTGTTACTAATTTATTATTGGCTGTATCTCGAACCTCAACAATGGGAATACGAACTTCAATTGGCAATTTAAATGGCATAACAAAAGTAGGCTCCGTAATTGTAAGATTGCCATAAGCCATCACAGGTTCTTGAACCATATTTCTATTTTGTAAAATTTCGACATCGGGATAGGTAATACCAATTTCTGAATCAGGGTCATTGTCCATGATAGTGGCTATGTCAATACGAGCAACATACTTGGGGGCAATTTTTGGTGCAAGAAGTTCTGCAAAGACCCGTGCTAAATGATTATGTACATCGGGCCAGAGATACCCTTCTAACCATGGGTTCATGCCCGGAAATGGTGATTTCATTTTTTACTTTTTAGACTACAAATATAATCAGTTATTCGTATTTCCTTACAAAGAAAAAATAAACGCATCAACATTTACCCCCCTCAGTATTTTTCGTATTTTGTAGCTTAAAATAAGGAATAAAACATTTCAGCAATGAGCAAAAACAGATTAGAAGCCTTTAGTGATGGCGTATTAGCCATTATTGTAACCATCATGGTTTTAGAAATTAAAGTACCACATGGCGAGAATTTAGAAGCTATAAAACCGCTTTTACCCGTTTTTCTAAGCTATATTTTGAGCTTTGTCTTTATAATAATCTATTGGAACAATCATCACCATCTGTTTCAAATGGTGAAACACGTGAACGGCAAAGTGCTGTGGGCGAATGGGCATTTGTTGTTTTGGCTCTCCTTATTGCCTTTTGCAACGGGTTGGATGGGTGAAAGCCATGCGGCAGCATTGCCTGTTTTATTGTATGCCATCATCAGTTTCATGGCAGGACTGGCTTACTATATACTGTCGCAGGTTCTGGTAAATATTCATGGTCAAGATTCTTCTTTAGCAAAAGCCGTTGGCAAAGATTATAAAGGTATTGCCTCCTTTTTTTTATATTTATTAGCCATTGGTTTTTCATTTTTCAATACTATTATTGCGTGCAGCATTTTTGTTCTTGTTGCTATTATGTGGCTAATACCTGATAAACGGATTGAAAAAAGGCTTGTTTTGTAACTTGTCTGCTCTATAGAAGTAAAATAGGTAATATTAAAGTCACTAAATATCTTAACCCATGCAGCTTCAAACTTTAAAAGTTACAGCACTGTTTTTTATTTTATCTGGAATCTCCAAAGTAATTGCCCAAACAACACCAAAAACAGGTGAAATTTATACAAAATCGTATACAGATTGTGATACAATATTTTTGAAAGGCGGGAATATACGGCTTGTCAAATTTGTAAAAACAATTAAAGAGCGAACCAGCTACAAAGACTGTCATAAAGATGAAACGGTTTATGAAATGACAAGCGATTCATACGATTCCATAAAGATAGGAGAAACTAAAATGTATAATTATAAATATGAACCTGTAAGTAGTTACAAAAAAATTTATTTTGAAGGCTCCTTTGGCGGAGGCATTTTACTTCACAATGTTGGTATTCGGGCTTTGGTTTTAACAGGTTCATTGTCAATAGGTTATCAGTTAAAATCCACTATAGGATTTGGCATATCAAATATCAATCATATTCTATCTGATGGGAATTACGTTTATAATGTCAATAGTCTTACGTCAGATTACCGTTTGTATGATAATAATCACACTGTAACCTTTCATGCTGGATTTGTTACCAGATTAAGCCAATGGTCGAGCGATAACTGCAAATTTGATGTTCATACCATTAGCCCTTCATTGGGTTTGTCATGGCAATATTATTTAGGTAATAATTTTATGCTGGGAGCAAGAGGTTTGTTTTTAAGCGTA
>JAYUQN010000458.1:0-4060 GCA_043756725.1 Saprospiraceae bacterium | reverse complement strand
TTTTAGCTTCAGCAAGGATGGTAAAATCCGCTTCATAGCGCAACAATAAGCGTTTTAAACGGCTAATTGCCAAAGGTTCATCGTCAATTAATATTGTTTTCAGCATGGTATTTTTATTATGACTTGTTTATAATCTGTGTTTTGAATGTCCAATTGAGCTTGTGTGCCATAGAGTAATTTCAGTTTATCTTGAATGCTTTGCAAGCCGTAGCCTGTGAAAAAATTATCTGAAAAAACAGGTCCATTATCATGCACAGCGAGACGTAAAAAGTCGCCTTCTTGCGTAATATTGACATGAATTTCTCCTTGTTCTGTTACCTTTGAAATGCCGTGTTTTATCGCATTTTCAACTATCGGTTGTAGTAAAAAACGAGGAATCTCCTTGCTTTCTAAGCCGTGTTCAACAGAAACGGTGTATTTTAACCTATCTTCAAAACGTACTTGTTCTATAGCCAAATAGGTTTTTACTATTTCCAATTCATTGCTGATGGTGTTAAAATGCTGGTCTTTAGTGCCTATTGTGTAGCGAAATAATTTAGATAAAAGCAAGGTCATTTGCTCCGCTTTATCGGGGTCGTGATGCACCAAACCCGCTATGCTGTTCAACGAATTGTGTAAAAAATGCGGATTTATTCGGGCTTGTAAAGCGTCTAATTCCGCTTTTGTTTTCAGTTTTTCAAGATTGATTAATTGAAACTCTTGGTCGGATATTTTTCTTGTAATCTGCCTCGAACGTTGCCAAAAAAAGAAGTAAATGCAAGCGACAATTGAGGGAATGAGTATATATATAAAGGTAAAATTTGCTTGATCTCGGCTTGCTTTTATATGTTGCCAATAAGCCATAGCAACAATGCCTTGTGTCCAAAAAGAATTGAAAAAAACAAGAACAAACAAAGTGGTATATTTCCGCCAATTTTGTTTAATTCTATCCGCCATATATTGGGTAAAAAAGTAAGTCGTGACCATAACCATAATTCCATTTGAAATATTACCAATAAAAACCCCTTTGTAAATATGTGCTAATGGATTGTTTTTATTGAAAAGTTCTATCGTAAAATAAGCAATCGAACTTAACCCATAAGTCAAAATAATGCAAATAGCCAACGACAATAAGACCCCCTCAGTATTTTTATCAAAAAAATTGCTTGGCAAGGTAAATTGCGGGTCTTTAAAAATATTACTGAAAGATTTGAATGAGCCTTTGGGTTTATTCAAATAAACACTGCCATAAAGAGAATGTAAACGCACATTTTTACCGCCACCATTCGCTTTGCCCATTAAGCGATTATGTTCAGCTATGCCTTCAAAATTTGGAAAAGCCGTGCCTTTAATAACACTGGCTACAACATCCAAATTGACCCCCTCAGTATAAGGCATCTGCACTGTAATGCTCCCTGCGTCAGACGACAAATCCAAATATTCGCCCAATTGCACTATCTCTGCATCGACTGTTCCCGCCCCCGTTTGTCCATTTATACTGCCGTACATGGCTTTGATATCAATCGTTCCAGCCGAAGTTGAAATATGCAAAGTGCCCGTAATGTGATTGGCGTCAATTGTCCCTGCCGAAGTCGTCGCACTGATATGACCGACCAAATGCTCTAAGTCAATCGTGCCAGCCGAGGTCGAAAATATCATATCGCCTTCCGAGTTTTGCACCTCAATTGTTCCCGCGGTAGTTGAAACGTCCATTCTGGCGTGGCAGCCCTGCGCTTCAATTGTTCCCAGTGCCGTTTTTCCTTTTATTTCACCTTTTACATCCGTCAATTCAATTGTTCCCGCTTTTGTGTTGATATTGTGTTTTCCTTTAACGTTTTTTAAAGCAATAGATCCCCCTTTTGTCGTAAGATGTGTTTCAATCAAATGATTATATGGGACATATATTTTAAATGAAATGCTTAAAAACTTGAACAAACTAATCATTTCATGTCTCAAAGAGGTATCTAATATCAAGGTATTGCCGCGTTGTTCTATATGAAATTCGTACGCCTCCAATTCTTCCCTAATTTGCTTAGGCGATGCCCAAAATTCCCAACCCCAAATTCTGCCATACACCTCTACCCGCATGTCTTCCTCCGCGTGACCATATACTTTAATACTGCCCAACAAAGTCTCAGCTTTTAGGATTGTAATCTCTTGGCTATCAAAGGATTGTATGATGAATGGTTCTTTCATTTCTTTTATTTTTATCAAATTATTGCCTAAAATACATCAAAAATGAGGCTTATACTGAGGGGGGATTTTGTAGTTTTATAGTTGCCAAACGCTTTGAAAACTGTCCATTACACCCATGTTTTTATATCATATCGGTGCAGAGCACCGCAATATTTGTAGTAAAAGTTACGATTTATTCCTATTCCAAAGGTGTAGAGCACCGTAATATTGGTAAAAAGTGCATAGTTACATTAATATCACGGTGCTCCGCACCTTTGGAATAGAGGAATAAATACAAATCTCTACAAATATTGCGGTGCTCTGCACCTGTATGACAAAAGTAACTTTATTGAAAAATAAATTTACTTACTCTTTTCCGCTTCTCCCAACATATATTTCACCACAGTTTCACCCCAATTTGGCATAATCGGAGAAGTCGGTTTAAATTTCTCAAATTTCTCCAAAGCTACTTTAATAAGCGGTAAGGCTTTTTGTTTTCCCCCGCCGTAGGCTTCGGGTGTGAAAAAAATGCCTTGCGCTTCCAACATTTTCGTCCGAGGATTTTCGGGATTCAATTTTTGAGCATTCCCTAATGCTTGACCAACGATTGCGCCATATTTCTGCCAACGATTTTGAGGGTCAACTGCCATACGAGCACTCGCAATATTAGCTTTTAAAACTTCAATTTCATCATTGGCAGGCATTAATTTATCCGCTGTAGCTATCAAACTTTCGGCTTTTTCTAAAATAATATCCTTTTTTTCAGCCACAGACTCGCTGTAAGATTTATTCATATAGCAATAAGCCGCCCAATAATTGGGTAACCATTCTTTGGTTTCAACAGCGGCAACGCGCTCCAATTGATTGGCATACGGCAACAAATCTACGCCCCATTTAGCTGTTTGTATGCTGTCCACCAGCTCTTTCATGATGGTTTTATATTCCTCATTTTGAGCATAAGAAAAAGATAATGTTGTTGCTAAAATACTGAAAATCAAGATGATACGTTTCATTTTTTAAAATTTTTTATTGATAAAATAGTGAAAAATACGTAAAATACTGAGGGGATAAAAATCAAGGTTTTCGACAAGGGTTTAGTAAACGGTTTTTTGATTTTTTTTGAAAAAAAATCAAAAAACCGTTTACTAAACCCCGCACAAAAAGTCTTTGTTTATATATCCAACTTCCCTTCTTTCGGCACTTCCGCCTTTTTAGAAAAATTAATACTCACCCCAAAAAACAACGTGCGATATGCCACAGGAATAACAGGAAAACGCTTTAATCCATCTGCCGAATACCGATAGCCAAACTCATTTTTAGTGCCTAAAACATTATCAACCGTTAAGAAAAAGACCCAAAAATTGCCTTTAATACTACGGATATAACTTGCGGCGGCACTTAAATTGGTGAAAGGTTTTGTTTTATCGCTCAAAAATTGAGGGCTGTCGAAATTATAATAAGGTCGTCCGCTTGTATAAGTGTAAGTCAAGCCTACATTGGTCATAATTTTAGGCATAAACTGCTTGTAAACTAAACTGAAATTGTGGTTAGTTGTGAAAGTCGGCATGGCTTCCACAGGATAATTTTGAAATAAGCGTTTGGTATTCAAATAGGAATAGGTTGCCCAAAAATCACCGTAGGGGATGGTCTTTTTATCTCTGAAAAAAATATCAAAACCTGACGCAAATCCATAGCCCGTATTGTCCGTTTTACCTATTGGAAAACGATAAGGATTGGGGTTAAAATTAGGTTGAAACTCTCGTACAAGGTGTGTATAGTCCTTATTGAAAGCCTCAATCCGAAAAGTTCTGTCATTTTTAATAATCTGATAATTCAAAATCAAATGATTGGCTAATTCATAATCCAAGTTTTTATTCAAGTACAAATAGTTCTTTTCAGGTGTTTG
>JAYUQN010000457.1:0-4062 GCA_043756725.1 Saprospiraceae bacterium | reverse complement strand
GATTTAAATGTAGACTGTCAACACGTAAATCAGTGAAAACCAGTTAAATCTGTCAAATCTGTGGTCGGTGTCAACATCTAAAATCCTATTAAATCCTTCTAATCCTAAAAATCCTAATTCAAGTTATAAACTTATTTCATTAAGCTTTTCACTCGGATTCATAATATACGTCACCATCGAATTGTCTTTCATCACCTCTACAATTCTAAAACCTTTATAGGCAGTTCCCCAATTACCGCCAAAATGTGAGTCAAATAAAAACGGCATTTTACCCACCATTTTAACGCCATCTTGGTCATGTTCATGTCCGTGAAAAACGGCTTTTACATTCGGATATTTAGCCAATAAATCAAAAAAAGCGGGCGTGTCAATGCCATTAGGCGTCCATTTAGCTTGTGGAATATGGATGAAAATAAACGTGTTTTTACGCTTTTTATGTTCTTCCAATTTTATTTGAAACCATACCAAATCGGGTGACAAATACTTACCTGCTTCATTGGAAGTATCACCCAATAAAACGGCATTTTTTTTAATCACCACATCATGATTTAACGGCATTTTCCAAACGTCATTCCAATGTTCTGCACTCACCATATCGTGATTGCCACGCGTCACATAATAAGGCATGGTCAATTGGTCGAGTTTCTTTTTAGCTTCTATCATAAAAGGCTGTTTATCGTGAATAATATCGCCATTTATAACTGTGAAATCCAAGTGATTTTGTTGGTGAAAAACGTTAATATGGTTTGTTATTTTATCGAAAAAGGCATCAAATTCTGTTTTAGGCTGTCCATAATGCCCATCAGAAGCTACGGCAAAACGCAATTTCACTTTTTTCCGCCGCTCATAAACGTCTAAAGCGGATAAAGATTCGATGCCCCCGCCTACGAGAAAAATCGAAGCGACCGATATGTTTTTTATGAAAGACCTGCGTGAAATAGTCATGGTGCACTGTTTTATTTTAAGCCTAAAATTACACTTTTGGGTGGAGATTTGTAATTTTTTTATTGGTTTTTAGGGGAAAATAGTTTTTTTACTGAGGGGGGTATTATATCAAACCGTCAAATTCGCCTTAAAAATCTTCACCGCAATCGCCAATAGAATAACTCCCATAAATTTCCGAATGACCAATAAACCACCTCTACCCAATAGTTTTTCCATCGGATTTAACGAGCGAATAACGGCATAAATGATGATTAAATTGACGGCAATACCAATACTCAAAATAAGGTTATCAAACTCTGTTTTCAAAGATATGATGGTTGTCAAAGTGCCAGAACCTGCCACAATTGGGAAGGCAACAGGCACAATGCTCCCCGTTTTAAACTCGTCTTCTGACTTGAAAATGTCAATGCCCAGCGTCATTTCTAAGCCCATAATGAAAATGAGAATTGACCCTGCCAAAGCAAAAGAGCTTAAATCAACACCTAAAATGCCTAAAAAATTTTCACCCACAAACATAAAACTGAACATCAATGCCCCCGCCACAAGCGTGACTTTTAGGGCATCTATTTCTCCTATTTTTTCTTTCAGTGAAATCAAAACGGGGATATTGCCGAGCATATCAATGATGGCAAAAAGGGAAAAGGTAACAGTGAATAGCTTATCAAAATCCATGTTTTTTTTATTTTTGGAACTTTCGGAATTTTAGTTTAAACCACTTTTGTCATTCCGAGGAACGAGGAATCTGAATATAAAATATCGTTATTTAATGCGTTACATTCAGATTAAGTAAGGGAGCAAATAAAAAATCAATTTCATCTAACAAATCCACCAAATCTTCCACCCTTATCAAAGGATTCATTAACGAAACGCGAAGGTATGTTTCACCCCGCAAGTTACTTTGTGTGATGTAAAAATGTTTTTTTTCTATCAATTTTTGTCGAATTTTAGCATTAAAATCGCTCAAATCAACAGATTTTTTATTTTTCAATCTGAAACAAACGATATTACACTCAGGCTCTACGGCTAACTCAAAGTGCGGGCGTTTCAATATCATAGCCGCAAATGTTTTACCCATATCGTATAAAATATCTACATTTTGCTCAAAAGCCGTTTCACCATAAAGTCTTAATACGGTGAAAATTTTGAGCGACATCATGTATTTGGTGCATTCAAAAGTGCGTTTGCCCGAGTCGTACCAATCGTGCTGCGTGTGTGCCCAAAGGTATTGTGCTTTTTGTTGAAAGGTTTGAAAACTATCCGCACCCCGTTTGAAAACCAAAGCGGTTGCCAAAGCAGGCGTCAAAAGCATTTTATGAAAATCAACGACCACCGAATCGGCTCTTTCGACCCCCCTCAGTATAGAACGGTATTTTTGTGAAAAAACAGCCGCCCCGCCGTGTGCTGCATCTGCATGGAACCAAATATTGTGCTTTTCAGCAAAAGCCGCAATAGCTTCTAAATCATCGTGCATACCCGTAGATGTGGAGCAACAACTGCCGACGATAGCGAAAACGGTTAAGCCTTCTTTTTGCGCTTTTTTCCAATGTTTTTCCAACAACTCGGTGCGCATTTTATAATTTTTGTCCGTCGGAATTTTGATAATGCCTGCACCGCCCAAGCCCATAATCCGTGCCGCACGGTCAATGCAATAATGCGCTTCATCGCTGACCATGACGGCGAGCCGCTCCCCTACCCCCTCCGTCCAAACGGTCGTTTTTGTCGCTCTGGCTGTTAAAAGGGCTGTTAAATTGGCTAAAGTGCCGCCCGAAGTCAAGATGCCATTCGACTTTTCATCATAACCGATGCGTTTGGACAACACATCGGTGACAATTTTTTCCATCGCATTAGAGACCATTCCCATTTCATAAACCGCCATTCCGTTGTTTAATAAATTGGACATTAAGCCTGCCAAAGAGGCGGCGGGTGCAGGTGGCGGCACTTGATGCCCCATGGTATGCGGATGGTGCAAACGGGTTGAGCGTTTCAAGACTTCCGCAAAAAAGGTAGTGGGGTCATTTAAGAGCGGTGCGTCTAATTCTTTCAGCCAAAAAGCGAGACTTTCATCAGGCGTTTGGTAAGGAATAGCGATGTCCTCTTGGCGTGTTTGTACTTTTTCAAGGTAGTCGGCTAAAAGGTCAATGAGTTGATGCCCTTGCTGCCTAAAAGTGGCAGGGTCGTAAATTTTTGATATTAGGTTAGACATAATTTTATTTTATTGCAAAAATAAAAATACCTCTATGATTTTAGGGCGTTTTGCAAAATTATAACGTCTATTTTTACTGTAACAATACTTTATCAATTTAAACATAAAATAAAATGTTGTATTTTAAAAAACTTTATGTTTTTAAAAATTTGGATAATTGAAATAAAAACAAAACCTTGTGCTTTTTATTAAAAGAGCCAAAGAAAAAATAAAATAAATATGTTCACCCACATTTACTTATAAAATGACTCATTATGTACTTAGCGCCTTTAAATTTTGACCATTTTTTTAAAAAAGTATTCTCAGATGTGCGTATAGCAAAAGCCTTTTTAGAAGCTTTTTTAGGCGTTAAAATTGAAAGCATAACGTTGGTCAATACGGTCTATAAAATGACAGATAGTGCTACGCCTATCGAATTTGACTTTCATTGTAAAATTAATGGAGAATACGTGATAATAGATATGCAACAATGGTATAAACAAGATGTCGTTAAACGCTTTTATTTATATCACTCTGCGGATACGGCTTTACAATTAGAGAATATGCCTAAAGTTGCATTTACTTCAAAAACGGGTAAAAAATATGACCTTAGAAGTTACAATACCCTGCTGCCTGTCATTACAATTATTTGGATGGTAGAAGATAATTTAGGTTTTAAAGAAGATTTTATTTCTTTTGCTTTATATCCCGAACAAACGGCTGATTTTGTAAAAGATGAATCTTTATGGGCAAATTTTGATGTTGAAAAAATCAAAGAAAGAAGAAATAATATCTTATCTTTGTTGACTAATAAAACAAAAGGTCTTGATTTTTTACCTCAAAATCGCTTAATTTACGCTTTTCAAAATAATATTATTAATAACAAAATGTATAGCGAATATTTCGAATGGTTTGATTTTGCTGAAAAAACACGC
>JAYUQN010000456.1:0-4077 GCA_043756725.1 Saprospiraceae bacterium | reverse complement strand
CGACGATTTCTTTCATAATTTTATCAAAAGCATTGCCTTCTTTTTTAGGCGTTTTTGCTTTGGGTTTTCTTGGTGTTGGTATTTTACGTGTAGCCATTTTTAATGTGTTGTTTTTCTTGTAAGTATCGTTAAAATGAATTTTTCGTGTACAAAAATACAGTTTTTATTCATTTTTAAGTTTTTTAAAAACAAAATTGTATTATGATACTGGTAAGTGAATACTAAACTCCGTGCCGACCCCCTCAGTAGAAATAACGTCCAAACTGCCGCCATGCCCTTTCGTCACAATATCATAGGCTAATGAAAGCCCTAAACCTGTGCCTTGCCCTGTTGGTTTAGTCGTGAAAAAGGGTTGGAAGACTTTCGCTCTGACGCTTTCGGGCATACCTGTACCGTTGTCTTTCACGCGTATAATTATTTGATTATCAATTTGTTGTGTTGAAATTGTAACGGTTGGTTGGTATTTCGGTAGAGACGTTGCATGCAACGTCTCTACATTGCGTTGATTCACCGCATAAAACGCATTATTAATCAAATTCAATAAAACACGCCCAATATCTTGGGGGATGACTTCGATTTTAGGCAAGTTTTCATCAACAATTAATTCATAATCCGCATTAAAATCCTTGTCTTTCGCTCTCAAACCATGATAGGAAAGCCGTAAATATTCATCAGCCAATTTATTAATATCGGTCAATTCTCGCACGCCTGTACTCGCACGAGAATGCTCCAACATTCCTTTCACAATACTACTTGCCCTTTTGCCGTGATGGTTTATTTTCTCTTGGTTTTGACTTAAATCCGTAAATAATTCCTCAATATATTCTTTATCTTTCTCTGGTTTTTTAAACTCATCTTTTAAATCTTTAACCAAATCCACGCTCAATTCCGAGAAGTTATTGACAAAATTCAAAGGGTTTTGTATTTCATGGGCGATGCCTGCGGTGAGTTCACCCATTGAAGCGAGTTTTTCTTTTTGAATGAGTTGGTTTTGGGTGGCTTTTAATTCAGCAGTTCGTTCTTCTACTTGTTTTTCAAGTTCTACTTTCTGCCCTTCAATGAGTTGATTTCGTTCAATCTCTTTTTCCTTAGCAAGTCGTTCATTATCCAATGCTCGTTGTTCATTTTCTTGTTTTAAATGATTGTATCGGATGAAAAGTAGCCAAGCTAATATAAGTATTAACCAAAGGACGGAGATTACTTCAAATGTCGAAGAAGAATAATCTTTAAAGCCCATAAAACGTGTTGCTATAACAGGAAAAGAATAAGTAATCATTAAGGGACTTAAACCTGCTATTAAGTATAATTGAAATTTATCTTTTCTTCTAATATACAAGCCTAAAGTTATAAGGATACAAATAGGGCAAAGAACAAGACCATTAAAATAATGCAAACCCATACGGGCATTGAAAATATGTATTGGAATTCTTATGTTAAAATTTACTAAGACATTAAGTAAAATATTAGAAAATGCAATAGTATTTAACCACAAATCCCATTTTCTATAATTTTCTTTCGTTTTAAAAAATGCCCTTACGAATTGAATTAAGAAAAAAGGTATGAATGCCCATGCAAGACCTAAGTTTGAAACATATTGCAGTAGAGAAGGATGTTCCACAGAAAAATAAGCAAATAGAATATTCCAAAGCCTATTAATACCTAAAAAGAGCGCAAACAGCGCAAAATAGAGATAGGATTTTTCTTTACTAAAGCGATAAAAAAATAAGTTAAAAAACAACGTCATCAAGAGTAAACCAATGATAAAGGCTTCTTGTAAATTTGAAAATTGAAAAATAGTTGTGCGCTTATGCTCATAATCTACATAGTGTTTTTGGATTAATTTGTCTGTGCTGTAAATACCGACATTTATTTTATGGGTGGTTACTTTTTCTCGATAATAGCGTTCATAAATGGATATTTCTTCACCAGAAGATAAAGTAAGCATTATCGCACTTAAATTTCTGCCGTTTAAATACACGGTTTTTAACCCATCTCGTTTCTCCCACTCTCTTAAAAAACCATTTTGATAATGAACCCATTCACTACTATCCGCTCTTTTAACATATACATCAAATAAATCGGCATAAGAGCCGATAGATATTTTTGCCGTCGTTGCTATTGTGTTTTTTAACCGATAGCGATGCCAAAACGTATGAACAGCAGTAGTATCAACACCCTCTACTTTAAGACCTTTGGCATGAAACAAATTACTAAGCGGTACTTGGCTGACTTCATCAAATGACCATTTACCACTTTTATCTTCCAACACTTGATAATAGGCTGTATCTAAGATTTGCTCATACAATGTATCAGATTTAATTTCAAATATGGGTGTTGTAGGTAGTTGTTTTTGTCCAAAACAAATAATCCACATAAGGTTAAAAATAATGAATAATGTGATACTTCTCATGTCAATTGTTTTTTAAAGGTAAAGTAATAATAAATGCCGAGCCGACCCCATCAAGTGGCAGGCTGTCACTGTGAAAGACATCGCTATTTTGAGCATAAGAAGGAAGGGAAAAGAAGAGTGCAATCAGGGTTAAAAATTTCATTTTCAATGGGTTTTACGTATAATTTTCAAATAGTAACAAATATAAGCACCCCTTCAGTATTTTCCTATTCAAAGACCAAATTTTACAAAAAAGACGCTTCGGCGGTTGGAAATAATTATTATTTTTCATTTTTAAAAATTCATTTTTTTGATTAAAAATAGTAGAAATACTGAGGGGGTGTTTTTGGGTTTATGTATGTTCCATAAACCGTTGATTTTGAATAGACTTATGTGATTTCCTTAAAAAATCTTATTTTTGCTTCTCAATATTTTTAATAAGATTAACTATGGCAAAAGAATTTAATGTAACGGGTCTGTGTTTCCCCAAAGAGCATTACATGGCTGATGTGTCCCATCAGTTGGTAGAAATTTACCAGATGATTCAAAAAGGGAAATATTTTACCATCAATCGCCCCCGTCAATACGGGAAAACGACTACTTTATACACATTAATGGATAGATTGATAGCGGGTAATTATATTGTTTTTAATATTAGTTTTGAAGGCATTGGGATGCTATTTTTAATGATGAAGTAAAATTTTCAGGCGGATTTTTGAGATTATTAACCGATGTTGCGGATGATTCTGCGCCAGAATTAAAATCTTTTTTAGCTGAAAAAGCCCTTATCACAAATAATTTGGAAGAACTTGGTAAAGCGATAGTTGAGTTGTGTTCAAAAGCAGATAAAAAAGTAGTTGTATTGATAGATGAAGTGGATAAAAGTAGCAATAATCAATTGTTTATCAGCTTTTTAGCGATGCTCCGCAATAAATATTTGGATAGAAGTAGAAAACCAACGTTTCATTCTATTGTTCTGGCGGGGGTGCATGATGTCAAGTCATTTTCCGTAGGAATCCATTCGGAGAAACTTAAATTACGCCCAGATGAAGAGAAAATTTACAACTCACCGTGGAATATAGCGACTGATTTTACAGTAGATATGAATTTGAGTTCCAGTGAAATAAAACCCATGCTCGATGATTATGCACAGGAACATGGAATTGTGATGGATACAGCCACTATTTCAGAACGTCTATTTTATTTAACGTCGGGCTATCCCTATTTAACAAGCCATTTGTGTAAAATAATTGCTGAAGAAATTGTGCCCAAGAGAAGTCATAAAGCATGGACCGAAGAGGATGTAAATACCGCTTTACAACTCATTTTACGCAAAGAGAGTAATAGTAATTTTGATACCCTTATTAAAAACCTTGAAGATTACCCAAAACTGTATCAACTTGTCTTTTCAGTTATCATTGATGGTGCAAAAATAGAATACCGGTCAGATGAAAGAGAAACGTTTAGATGTCGTCATTACCTATAATCAACATCAATATGTGGCTGAATTGAAAATATGGCATGGCGAAGAAGCCCACAAAAAAGGCTTGGCACAACTCGTTGATTATTTAGACTGTTTAGGTTTGGACACAGGTTATCTCCTTATTTTTGACCATAATAAAAAGAAAAATTGGAAAAAAGATTGGGTGGCGGTGCAAGGAAAACGCATTTTTTGGGTGCGGGTTTAA
>JAYUQN010000455.1:0-4103 GCA_043756725.1 Saprospiraceae bacterium | reverse complement strand
AGTGAGCGGCTAAAGCCTGAAATAGACTGAATTCTTTGCCCCACGCCCTAAAGGACGTGGTTAGTCAATAACAGCGTTTATTTCAATACTACTACTTAACGCCTGTTTCCCAATACATTAATATTTCATCTTTTCAAAAAACGTTATTATAACAACATAAAAACTAAACTTTTTAAAATGAAATTCAGTTACAAAAAAAGAACATTTTGAAATCTCTGAGCGGCGAATTTATTCGCTGACACTCACTTGGCGAATAAATTCGCCGCTACAGGGCAACAAGCCAATAGTTTAACCTTTCAACAAACTTGAAAATGGAAACAAAACTTTTAGATGATATCCATTTCACCCATCAAACCCCAGATAGCGACATCGTGGAAACCATTAAATGGTGGGAACAGCGACGCATTTTTTATAATATTGGCGTCGGATTAACAGGTTTATTTGTTATAGCCGCCCATTGGTTGCCTTTTCAAAATCCGCTTTATAGCATCCTCATGATGTTTTTATTTCTTATCGGTTGCAATGTTTTTTACAGCGTGGGTTGGGGTATTGAGGTGCTAAGCCGCGTGTATAATGGACGGGAAACGCATTTTAAACACTTGCGTGGTTGGCTTTTTTGCATGGAATTGTATGCCTCTATTATTGCCACAATTTATATTAGCCACAGCCTATTAACCCTGCCACTGGCACAATTCCGTTTTTAAGTATAACCTTTTTCAATGTAAAGAAACCTTTGTCTGAGTAAAAAATAAACACATTATTGTTTTATTGTGCCATAAATTTGTTTTTTCAAATAATTGATTGTAACTTTGTTTTATGAAAAAAACACCGCTTATACTGTCACGCCCTTGCGTGATGACGATAAAAGCGTGAAGGGGGGTATTTTCAGGATATAAAAACATTATAATTTTAAACAAATAACAATCAACCACTTATGAAAAAGCAAATAGGTCATAGGCAATACAACTTTCCAGATGCCGACCTCTACGCCCTCTGTATGCAAACGATTCGCAATGCCCACCGCGATATTGAGAATTTCAAACAATATGGTTATGCGCTCGATAAATTGACGGGCTTTTCAACCCAATGCGATAAGTTTAAAAACTTGCCCGATGATGATGAACTCGTAGGCGACCAAATGATTGTCACTGAAAAAAAATATGACGCTTCCGAGAAATTGAAAAATGCCATCCGCAGCATTATGACGCGTGTGGAAATGAAATATGGCAATCGCTCAGGTCGTTATCGCAAATTTGGAACGGCTAAAATGGGCGATATGACGGATGCGCAATTGCTGTTTTGCGGGCGTCGTGTGGCTCGAGTATGCCGCAATCAAGCTGATTTTTTAAGCGATGTAGGGGTGAATGAAACACAAATTCAGCGGGTTTTGGATGCCAGTGCTGTCTTTGAAACGGCTTTAAATATTCAGCAAGATAAGGTCGCTGACCGTGATATTGCCGTTGAATATCGGATTGAACAAGGCAATAAAATCTATCAATTGATGATAGAGGTCTCTAATATTGGTAAAGATATTTGGGTGGAGCGTGACCCTGTGAAATATGAGCAATATTGTGTGTATGAAAGCAATAATGACCAAAAGATTGTGCGGAAAGAGCGATTAAAGGCTGAAGTCTAATATCTTTGCAGAAAAATAGAAAATGGATAAAATCGTCAGCATCGGCTATACCAAAAAGCCACATGGTTTGAAAGGAGAAATTAAACTGCATCTGGAAGAAAAGTATGTCGAGGACATTCTCAATACAGAAATCGTTTTGATTGACATAAAAGGAAAAAAAACGCCTTTTTTTGTAGAAGACATGCGTATTGGCAACAATATCATCGCCAAATTTGAAGAAGTGGATACACCCGAAGCGGCTATGTCTATTGCAGCTAAAGAAATTTTTTTAAGGGAACAAGACGTTATACCCGACACAGAGCGTGAAATTGAGTTAGAAGTGGAACCATACTCGCATTGTGTGGGCTATACCCTTTTCAACGACAATACAATGATTGGTGTCGTTGAAACACTTATTGAATATCCGCAACAACAAATGGCACTTATAAAATATGACAATCGAGACGTCTTAGTGCCTCTTAATGCGCATTTTATCCTCACTTTAGATGATGCCAAAAAAGAAATTTATTTGGATTTGCCAGAAGGCATTTTAGATTTGTAATCATTAGTGTTCAAAAGATTTTGTTTATACTTGAAAAGTTGCTTTCGTTCGCAGGTTTAGTAAACGGATTTTGATGATTTTTTGATTGAATTTAATATTTTTTGAAAAAAAAATTAAATTCAATCAAAAAATCATCAAAATTCGTTTACTAAACCGAATGAGGCAGACATTGTAACTTATTCAATATCAATGTGTTATGTTTAAAACAAAATCTTTTGAACACTAATGATTGTCCATTGAAAATTGTCCATTGTCCATTGAAGATTAGTCGGCATAGTTCAAGGGAAGAATAGCTGTCTTGTAAACAGCGGATGTTGGTTCGATTCCAACTGGCGGCTCATAATAAAACAGGCTCGTAGCTCAACGGTATAGAGCAACATTCTTATACAATGAAGGTCGTGAGTTCGATTCTCACCGAGCCAACAGTTGTTTGACATCGCAGGTTTTTACTTTAAAAGTTATCAGCTGTCAGTTGATAGTTGCCCGTTTCCAAAACTGAAAACTATCAACTAATAACTGATAACTAAACCATTGACTCGTAACTCAACGGATAAGAGTGTTGCTTTTACATAGCAAAAGTTGTTGGTTCGATTCCAACCGAGTCAACTGTGGCTGTGGCATATAGGTTTGCCGACAAGAATGTGGCTCTTGTTGATACGGGTTCGAATCCCGTCAGTCACCCAATAAAAATTAGGGATCCTGAATTTTACCCCCTCAGTATTTTTATAAAATATTGATTTTCAATAGGTTAAATTCATAATTTCTACTTAAACAGCGATTTCTAATGTAGGATAAACACGAGGTTTTCGTAGAGACGTTGCACTGCAACGTCTTAGTTTGTGGTCAAAAAATCGCCTAAAGCCAAGACGTTGCACTGCACCGTCTCTACGAAAACCTCGTGTTTATTCTATATTAGAAATTGTTGCTACTTAAAAATGTTTCATCGTTCAATGGAAGGACATCTGAATACGAATCAGAAAATGAGTGTTCGATTCGCTCTGAAACAACGGACGGAAGCACATGTAGTTGCGAATTTATTCGCAACATAAAATTTAACCTGTTGCGAATAAATTCGCAACTACATTTAACATTTTAAAATCAAGCCATTATGACAACTCGAAAGCGCAAAAGTCGAAAACGGTATTGACTGGGTAGCTCAATTGGCGGAGCATCGGACTTTTAATCCGAGGGCTGTAGGTTCGAGTCCCACTCCAGTCACCCATAGGTAGTAGTGATGTACAGAGTTACTTCGATCAACAATCGGGAAAAAGCGGGTTCGATTCCCGCCTGAGGCACTAAAAAAACTGGAGAACAATGCCTCAGTAGCCGAATGGATAGGCACCTAAACTCTTACTGGTTTTTCTCTACCTATTTTTTACGCTCTTGTAGCCAAACTGGTAAGGCACCACACTTTCTATGTGACAACTGCGGGTTCGAATCCCGTCGAGAGTACACATTTTAATTAGGAATTAGGAATAATACGTGTTCAAAAGGAAGGTCAATCCGATAGCTGGCGACGGAGGCTGTCTTGAAAACAGTTGAGGTTAACGCCCTTACAGGTTCGACCCCTGTACCTTCCGCAAGTTGGTTATTGGTTATTGGTTATTCGTAGCTCGCTAACGAATAACCAATAACCAAACAAGGTAGGTTGCTGAGAATGGTATTCGGACGGATTGCTAATCCGTTGTCGTTGAAAAATGATATGTAGGTTCGATCCCTACACCTACCGCATTTTTTATTTGGAGAGATAGACCGTAATTGGTAGCGGGCGTGACTGTAAATCATGTGTCGAAAGACTCTGTAGGTTCGAGTCCTACTCACTCCACTTTTTTAATGATAAATGATGATTGATGAATGATAAATTTGTAATTAATTGATTATCACGGGCATACAGGAATATTTTAATGGTAGAAGACGTGTTCTGGA
>JAYUQN010000454.1:0-4113 GCA_043756725.1 Saprospiraceae bacterium | reverse complement strand
ATTTCAAGTTTGCCGTGTTCGTTTTTACGACCAGCAATGGCACAAACCTTAGTTGTACCAATGTCTAATGCTACTACAAGGTCAGTAGCGAGCGGTTTTTGCTCATTCATAATAAAAAAGTTTTGGTCTCGAAGGGTTAGTTCGAGAGTGTTAAATTACAGCGTTTCAATATCCTTGTTTTTTTGTCTGCTTAGTGCGACAGTTTTTGTCTTTTACTTGCTTGAATTTAGAATCTCTACGGCTACGTAGTGTTTTTCATAGTGCGTTTGAAACAACGCGAAATTAACACACTGAAACTCAATTGGTTAGAACTGAGCAATATTATTTGTAAGATTCGTAAGTCAAATGTAATGCCTTTTTCTGTTTTTTTGAGACTGTAAGATAGAGTATTTTTTATATTAAAAAATAGTTTATTTCACAAATGTCTCACTATCAACCAAAAAGATTAACAAATTTAAAAACTTTTTATCAATAAACACAATAGTAGCTAAAACATTTATTTTTTTATAATTTATAAATTATCATAATTTGTTTTAATATACTAAATATTTATGTTGTTTAAATTTATGATTTTCAATTGTTTAGATAGATAATTAAAATTAAATTGTTATCTTTTTTTACAAACTATTTGCCCTTTATATTTTAAAGAAATTGAAGAATATTTTTTCCAACCCTCGTAAGGCATGGCTTCTTCGTAAAAAATCCGCAATCTTTTGAGTTTATCGTCCAAATCTTCAAGATTTCCGATTCTGATTTTCTGGTCACCCAATATGGGTATTAAGGTAAATTCTCCACTGGCATCCATATTTATTTGTTGAACAAAAGTTTTATAAAAAGGGTCATTGTCCAAGATGCGAACGAGTATAAAAACGTCTTTCAGTCCATGTTTTTTCAATTGTAAAAAATTGGGAACGTGGGGTGGAACTGCCCCAGTTATCACAGGCACACGGGCTGAAAAATAGCGTGAACGGGGCATCTGAACCCCATTTATATCTAAATAATAATTCATGCCATTGTTGTCAATAATGCGACAAACGGGCTCACGTTGGCTCACTGTTATGTTTAAATTGCCCGCTACATCTATAAAGGTTTCAGCATTTTCTACAAAGGGGTCTTGTTCAATAACACGTTCTACCCGAGCCACATCAATTTGCCCCACTTTTGATTCTTCCAGATTGACATCAAAACTTCGGCGTATGATTTCTTTAATGTCTTTTTCTTTTATAAAATCATTGTCGCCGCCTGTAAGGTGTTTAATTTCTACAATGATGTTTTTGACTTCGCTTTTTCTTTTGCGTGTCATAGCAGCTACAATGAGCAATAATGTAACTGCAACGCCTACTGTCCAGTAGATTTTTATTTTATTTAAGCGATATGATCTATTTTCTGACACGCCTCTGCATTTTTAAGTAACAACGCTGCAAAATTATACTTTTCTGTTAGAAAATATACCCCCCTCAGTATTTTGTCCTAAATAAAAAAAAATATTTTCAACAATTCGTTTCCAATCATTTAAAAGGGGTGTAGTTTGCCTTTAATTATACCAACCTTATATAAATTTTAATGTCAATAGGTTTTCTTTTATAAAAACACTTACTTTTACCCGAAATTATTAATTAAACTGAAAAATGGGTCGTATTAATCAAGACATCGTCGAATATTCTTTTTCTTCAAAATCCACACTTTCCTACGAACTGAGCTTGCTCGTTGGCTCAGATAGTGTATATTATATGGTGAATGACGCTCAACTCAATGTCTTGGCGGTGAAAAGTTTTCACAATGACCTCAAAAGAGACAGAACGCAATTGTCCACTTTTAAAGATGCCTTTTTTGAAGATTCGATGCTAAAAGAGCCATATCGGGTAACGAAAATCGTTTTTACTACGCCTCATTTTACGCTAATTCCGAACAAGTTTTACAATGATGCGCAACGTCCTGTTTATTTTGATAACTTGACCAATCTCTCTGAAAATACCATTTTTGAAACGGATGGTTTGAAAAATATAGATTTCAAAAATGTTTATGCGATTGAACAGCCTTTGTTCAATTTCACTTTATCTACTTTTCCTTTAGCCAAAAGATACCACGTTTTCTCTGCCCTGATTCAAGGGTATCAAAAAATTGCAGAAATGCGGCAGGGGCATCAAGTATTTACCAATATTCGGGATGGCTTTGTTCAAATTCTTTTTTTTGATGGGAAAGATTTGATTTTTGCCAACGCTTATCCCTTTCGGTCGCCGCAAGATTTGATATATTATATTATGTTGGTTTATGAACAGTTTAAACTCAACCCTGAAAGTATCCCCCTCAGTATCAGCGGCAATTTGACCGAAGATTCTGATATTTTTAAGTACATTTACCGCTATATTCGTCCTGTTAATTTCATATCAGCGCCCACTTATTTCCGTTTAGGGCAAGAGTTTACAGGCGTACCACAACATTTTTACTTCGATTTGTTTTCAATAAAACTATGCGAATAATTTCAGGAAAATTTAAAGGGCGGAAATTTTATCCCCCAGCCGACAATTGGCCCACACGCCCTACGACGGATTATGCCAAAGAGGGGCTTTTCAATATATTGTCCAACCATTTTGATTTTGAAGATTTGAAAGTGTTGGATTTGTTTGGCGGCACAGGCAGCCACAGCTATGAGTTTATTTCACGCGGCTGCTTAGATGTGACGTATGTGGATAAACATCCCCCTGCCATTGATTTTGTCCGTAAAACGGCGCAGGCTTTGCAAATTGAAAAAAACATTCGCATTCAACCGGGCGATGTTTTCTTATTTTTAAAACGAGCTTTTGAGCAATATGATTATATTTTTGCAGGACCGCCGTATGGCATTCCAGCATTGGATACCTTGCCCGATAGGGTTTTTGAGCGCAATATACTGAGGGGGGAGGGTTGGTTCGTTTTGGAGCATAATCCGAACCATAAATTTGAAACGCACCCGAATTTTTTTCAAGTGCGCAATTATGGTAAAACGCTTTTTAGTTTTTTTAAAAATATAAACATAAGTCACCCCGAAATTTCTAACGAATGACTAACACCGTCATTTCCCTATTGCTTCGGGACAAGTTATAGGGGTGGTATGATGCCAAATGTTAAAGGGCTTATGAGTTTTGAAAATTAAATCTACCGTCCCGATTGTTTCGGGACAGGTTTTGACTAACCCCATGATTTATCGTGGGGGTCTGGCGATAAAACCCTTATTTTGGCTTTAGCCGCTTATATTTTCTACTAAAAAAGGTGGGCGGCTAAAGCCAAAATAACGCTGAACTTTCCCCACGCCCTAAAGGAAGTGGTTAGTCAAAATGAACCTAATAGTAGATTTAATTTTCAAAACTCATTAGCCCCTTATCTTTTCGTTTAAAAAGTTGAACGGCTAAAGCCTAAAGACATATTAATCTTCGGACCACCGCCATAAATGACGGTGTTAGTCATTTGTTGTAAAATTAGGGGTGACTTAAGTTTTTACTATTTAAAGAGCATTAATTTCTTCAAAACTCAAACCTGTATAGGCTTTTATTTTTTCTCTTCTATCAAATCATACCCTTGATTTATCCCTTTTTCAATAGCAGGAACGCCATTCTGCATCCACTTAGGCTTCGGCGCATCTTTCAAGTAAAAGTCAAAAAACTGCTGCATGCGGATTTGAAAATCAATGCGATTTTGTAATTTGACGGGCCAATGTGGCTCTTCATTGTAGTTGAGCAACCAAGCGGGTTTGTTGAGGCGGCGCATAGCACTGTAAAACTCGATGCCTTGATACCAGGGCACGGCTCCATCTTTGTCATTGTGCAATATCAGAACGGGCGTATTGATTTTATCGGCAGTGAAAATCGGCGAATTTTCGAGGTAGCGCAAAGGATATTGCCAGATAGTGCCACCAATGCGGCTTTGAGAATGTTCATATTGAAACTGACGCAACACACCCGATTCCCAACGAATGCCGCCATAAGCACTAATCATATTCACGACGGGCGCGCCTGCTTCTGCACAACGAAACATATCGGTCTTTGTAATCAAATAGGCTGCTTGATAGCCGCCCCAGCTATGCCCTTGAACGCCAATTCTATCAACGTCAATATAGCCTTGATTTATCAAATTGGT
>JAYUQN010000453.1:0-11779 GCA_043756725.1 Saprospiraceae bacterium | reverse complement strand
AGCCTTTTTCACCACCAACAGTTGAAAAACGCAAAAACATGCGTGTCTTTTTACCTATTTCATTAAAAACCTTAGCACGCGTGTATTTTGAAATATCGTGGGTGACTGTGAGCGTACCGTAAGCCCCTGTGCCTTTGGCGTGAACGACACGCTCTGGGATGCGTTCCCGATTGAAATGTGCCATTTTTTCATGCAAAATAAAATCTTGAAGAAGGATTGGACCGCGTTGCCCAGCGGTCATCGAATTCTCATTATCCGTGTACGGACGACCAGAGGCAGACGTCAATTTCCGGTTTTGATTTTTTTCCATTAGATGATTTTTTTAAGTTAGAGGAAAAATGAAATCTTTGAATTAGGAATTAGGTATCATTGGTGTTCAAAAGATTTTGTTTAGAAGTTCACAAAGGCATTTGTGCAAAGGTTTAGTAAACGGAATTTGAATGATTTTGATTTTTTTTCAAAAAAAATCAAAATCATTCAAATTCCGTTTACTAAACCTGCGAACGAAAGCAACTTTATTTCCTAATTCCTAATTATTTGCAAAGGTGTATTTTCTTTTCGATAAATAAAATTGATAATTCTAATATTTATATCAAAATAATTTATGAGTGTAGGAATGGATGGGAAAAGCACTTTTTTTTGAAGATGCTCATGTAAATATGTCAACATTATTTACTATTATTTGTTAACGAAAATTTTATTTAACAAATAATAATCATCACATTTGTTTTCATTTAATCCACCATTCTATCTATGAAAAGAAAAACATTTTTAAAAACCTCTGCTGTCTTAGCAGCAGGTAGTTTTTTACCCGCCTTGTCTTCTTGCAAACAAGAGACTAAGCCATTCGCAAAAATTGGGCAGGCAACTACAAATACAAAGCGGAAAATTTTCATCAACCTAAAACCGTTGAGGAAATACAGGCGCTTGTGAAAAAATTGGATAAGCAAAAAGCCCTCGGTTCGTGCCATTGTTTTAACGACATTGCCGACAGCCCTGCCAATCAAATTTCGGCGCTCAACCTCAATAAAGTCATCGCTTTGGATGAAAAAGCCATGACCGTGACCGTAGAGGCAGGGGCTAAATATGGGCAATTTGCCCCTGAATTGCATCAAAAAGGCTATGCTTTGCACAACCTCGCTTCGCTGCCCCATATTTCGGTAGCCGGTGCTTGCTCTACGGCAACACATGGCTCGGGTGTGAAAAATGGCAATTTGGCATCCGCAGTCGCTGCTTTTGAGTTTGTGACGCCCAACGGTGACATTGTCAATTTGAGTCGTGCAAAAGATGGTGAAAATTTCAACGGAGCGGTTGTTGGCTTAGGCGGTATTGGCGTCATAACAAAAGTGACGCTGGATATGCAAAAGACCTTTTCGGTGCGCCAAGATTTGTTTCAAGACCTCCCATTGCAGCAGTTGAAAGACCATTTTGACGCCATTTTGTCAAGCGGTTACAGCGTGAGTCTTTTCACCGATTGGCAAAACCAAATCATTAGCCAAGTCTGGATAAAACGCCGTGTGGAAGCCGACACAAAGCCAATGGCTGCTGAATTTTATGGTGCAAAAGCGGCAACCAAAAACCTGCACCCCATAACAAGGCTTTCTGCTGAAAATTGTACCGAACAGATGGGCGTGGCGGGCGCGTGGTATGAGCGATTGCCGCATTTCAAAATGGGTTTCACCCCCAGCAGTGGCGAAGAGCTGCAATCGGAGTTTTTTGTACCCCGTCAAAATGCCCTTGAAGCGATATTGGCGCTTGAAAAAAAGCGGAATTTGATAACACCCCAATTGATGATTACTGAAATCCGCACCATCGCTGCCGACAATCTGTGGATGAGTCCAAGCTACAAACAGGATTGTGTTGCCATACATTTCACTTGGAAACAAAACATCCCCGAAGTCATGGCGCTTTTGCCGATCATTGAAGCCGAATTGGCGCCTTTCAACTACCGTCCGCATTGGGGCAAACTGTTTACCATTGCCCCCTCAGTATTACACACCCGCTATGAAAAATTTCCCGATTTTTTGAACTTGCTTAAAAACTATGACCCACAAGGCAAATTTCGGAATGCGTATTTAGATAAAAATATTTATGGATAGGGTAGGGGCGAGGAACTTTTTTTTCATTTGAATTAGGATATTAAGGATGTTGAAGGATATTAAGGATTTGGGTCAGAATATTGATGGGATATTTAAATCCTTAATATCTTTCAACATCTTTAATATCCTAATTCAAATGAAACTATCTAAAGGCAGAGAAAATGTGTTTTATATGTTAATGATAAGCAAAAGGGTATAAATTATTGTTGGATTGTATGTAATATTAAAATGATATTTTGTTACTTTGTGCAAGCAGCGAATTTAAACAAAAAATCAAAACTTTATTCATCCCCTTAACCCAATGAAAAAACTCCGAATCTTACAAGTCTCTTTTGACACCGAAATACAACCGTATCAACTGTCCGCTTTTCGGGGCGCAGTTGCTCATAAAGTCGGACTGGAACACACTTGGTTTCACAACCACGACAACGACAATGGCACGACTTTCAACCGCTACCCTTTGATACAATACAAACTCGATACCCACAAAGGACAGATGCGCCCCATGCTCCTGTGTTTGGAACAAGGCATAGAGGAAGCGCACCACCTATTCAGTCAACCCGAGTGGTCGCTCAATATCAAAGGTCAGCAACACGATTTGCGGATTGCCCACCTCCACGTCAATCAATATACGCTCAATACTTGGGATACCGTATTTCGCTATCGGCTGCACAAATGGCAACCTTTCAACAATGACCGCTACAAAGACTATCAACAAATAGAAGGCATCGCTGCCCAATACACGTTTTTGGAAGACAGGTTGCGGAATCAAATCGCCTCCTTCGCCGAAGGTGTTGGCTGGCACACCGACCAAGCCATCACTGCCAGCATTACCCATTTAGCCAAAACGGAATGGGTGACTTATAAAAACCTAAAAGTCCTCACGTTTACGCTTGATTTTAAAACCAATGTGTCTTTGCCTGATTTTGTGGGGGTGGGGAAGGGGGTTTCGAGGGGGTTTGGGGTGGTGAAAAGAAATACAGGAGTCAAATAAAAAATTGTTTGTAGATTTACGACTAAAACTATGAATAATATGAACCAGATACAACTAAATTGCACGTTAATTACACCGCTTTTTATGTCGGGTGCAGATGGCAATACACCAGAACTCCGTGCCCCTTCCATTAAAGGAGCTTTGCGGTATTGGTGGCGGGCTATAAATGGGCATTTACCTTTAGAAGATAAAAAAGATAGCAAAAGTGTCGTGATTGAAAAAGGTTTAAGAATGATAGAAGGTGATATTTTTGGTGATACGAGTCAGAGAAGTAAAATTATTATTCAAGGCATCGACATAATAGACAACTATACTATTGTCAAAGAAGCAAAAGTGCCGCATAAACCTTTTAAAAATGATGCCTTCGATAAAGGATTAAAATTTAATATTAGATTTGCCTTGATGGATTCTAAAAATTTTAATAAATCGCAATTAGAAAGTTTGATATTTTTAACTTTTACGCTCGGTGGTTTGGGCAATCGTTCTCGCAGAGGTTTTGGAAGTGTGAAAATAGAAGGGTATAAACAAGATTCAATGGACACTATTTTTAACCATTTACAAAATATTAATCCTCATTTTAATAAAATTACTGAGGGGGGTATGACACGCATTGAATCAGATTTTAAACGAGCAAATCCTTATCCTTTTATTAAAATGATTGAAATTGGGCGACCTAAAAGCAATTTGATTCAAAAAATAGCCGATACAACCCACGATTTGAAAAAGAGAGAAGGGCGTATTTATGAGGCTTCGTTGGGGTTTGCGGCAAGAGAGCGTTTTGCTTCGCCTATTTATGTTTCAACGGTTTCTGTCATAAATGGTATAGCACCTATTATTACAACTCTGAATACGGTGCCGCCAAATACTTTAAGCCGAGACGTGAGTCTGCCTTTGCAAAAGGAATTTAAACGTAATATATTATGAAACAAAGAATCCGTATTGCCCACTTAGACCTCGTTGATTTTAGAGGTTTTGAGCATCTAAGCGTTGACTTTGATGAACAACTAACTGTTTTTATTGGCAACAATGGGGCAGGTAAAACAACTATTTTAGAAGCGATTGCCGGTTGTTTACAATACATCAAAGAGCAAGTGCAAGACCATGTTCAAAAAGATATATTTAACGATTTGGATATTCGGATAACAAAAGGCGTTGACACATTTGACATCAATCTTTCTTTTTCAGAGCCTTCGGCAAGGCTCAATACGACTTATATGTATAGAGGTCGCCCAAGTTTCAATTTTAAAAGTATTAGTGATGATGAACCCGATTATGAAATTGAAGCAACCTTGAAAACTTGGTACAGGGATAATAAATCCTTAGAAATTATTGCTTACTATCCCTGTCAAGCTATAACGGTAGAAAACGGGCAAGCCGTGACTTTCAATGTTTTTAAAGTTGAAAACGCTTATGATGATACCCTCGATGGACGTTTCAGTTTTAGTATGCTTAACAAGTGGTTAATTTGGCAATACAGCCTTCGACAAGAACGCGGGGCAAATGTGTTTTTTGACCGTATAGTTGAAGTCCTTATTGGTAAAAAAGGTATTTTAAATGATGATACCGAACGCCGCTTCAATGATTTGCGGGTCACTTATGCCGATAAACCAGAAGGCGCACTTTTATTTGTCAAAGACGATGCACCTTTATTGGCACATCAACTGTCATCAGGTGAAAAAATGTTGTTTGCTTTAGTGGCTGATATTGGACGGCGATTGATTACGGCAAATCCGAATAGTAAAAACCCTTTGGAAGATGGGACTGGTATTGTTTTGATTGATGAAATAGATTTGCATTTGCACCCGCTTTGGCAGCGCAGAGTTGTTTCAAAACTTCTTGAGATATTTCCGAAGGTGCAATTTGTTGCCACATCGCACAGTGCAGAAGTATTAAAAGGTTTAGATAGAAAACATTTAAGAATCATTAAAAACCGTCAAATTATATCGGTTGTCCCTTTTATTAAAGGACGAGATACCAACTCTATTTTACTTGATGCCTTTGATGTATCTGAATACACACCTGAAGTTGAAGATAAAATAAAAGAATTATATCGGTTAATAGAAACGGATAAAATAGCTGCACGAAAAATTTTAGACGAACTCAAAACGGATTGGGGGGAAATGGATGAAGAAATCATACGTGCCGAATCTTATTTGGAAATCTTTTAACCGAAAATTATGAAATATATTGCCAAAAACATAAACAATGAGCCAGATGCTTTAAGAAAATTCAGAAATACTAAACCCACCCCAACATACAAAGGTTATACAGATAATGACCCTATAACAGGTGAGGAAAAGCCTCTAAAAAATGCTTTATTAAGAGAGCAAGGCTTTTTATGTGCCTATTGTATGGGGCGTATTAGCTTAGACTTGAATGAGCAAAATAAACCTAAGATAGAAGTGGAACATTTTGATTCTCAAGAGTTAAAACCAGAATTGAGCGTCTTGTACCGCAATCTATTAGGTGTTTGTAATGGGGCTTCCGTTACTTATCCCGAAAAAGAACAACTACATCATTGTGATAAAACAAAAGGGGATGAAGGAAAAATGAATGGCAAAGTACGACTTAAAAAATTAGACCCCCGTTTTATCAATTGTGAAAAACGCCTAAAATACGACTTAACAGGTACAATAATGGCGGTCAATGAAGATGTTTTAGTGAATAATGATTTGAATAAAGTTTTAAATCTCAATAACAAAGCGTTGAAAACAGTCCGTAAAATTGTTTTAGACAATGCTAAAAACAAAATGATACAAGAAAAACCACAACAGCAGTGGAATAAAGACTTTTTACAAAAACACTTAAACGAATGGTCTTCTCTTGAAAATGGTCAATTTCGACAATATTGTATGATTGCCGTTTGGTTTTTAAACGAATTGCTGAAAAAACCACATTATAATCGCTGATTTTCTTATAAAAACGATAAGCTTAAATTTATCCTAAATATGCATCAAATACGAATTTTAGAAGTGTCTTTCGATACTCATATACAGCCTTATCAGCTTCCTCAATTCAGAGGAGCTATTATAAATAAAGTAGGTTTTGAGCACGATTTATTTCACAATCACGACAAGGAGAAGAATAATTTTTATAATCGGTATCCACTCATTCAGTACAAACTTGATACGAATAAAGGACAAATGCGACCAATGATTTTATGCGTGGAAAACGGCATCGAAGAAGCTTTTCACTTTTTCAGTAAATCAGATTTGACAGTTAATATTAAAGGGATACAATATGAGTTGAAAATTGCTCGTCTAAATGTAAATACTTACACGATTAATACAGAGCAAACAACTAACAGCTATCACTTGCACAAATGGCAGGCATTGAATCGAGACGCTTATAAAGAATATTGTCAAATAGAGAGTTCTTCATTGAAACTATTATTTTTAGAAAAACGCTTACAAACGCATATCAGAAGTTTTGCAAGTGGTGTAGGTTGTCGTTATGAGCAACCCCTTAGTATTGAGATTACAAATGTGTTAAAAACAGAGTGGATAAATTTTAAAAATATCAAAATTTTGGCTTTCACTGTGGATTTTAAAACAAATATTAGCCTTCCAGACTATATTGGGCTTGGTAAAGGAAGTGCTTTAGGGTATGGTGTAACACGAATACAAAAAGTTACTTGAAATAAATGTGTTCCTTTTTTTTTTTCGCTTAACTTTGGGTCACTTTTTCTTGCCGAAGGATTGAAACAGTAGCCCATGCAACTTATATATGGTTTATTTACTTATATAGTTGCTTTTCTGTTATTAAAAACGACTTGTAAAACAAGTTTGTCTGGTTAAGCAGTGAAAAAGAAAAGGGACTAGTCACTGTGAAGTGAATAGTCCCTTGATTTTAAGTTAAAGAATGAAAATTATTCATTTTGTTTAACTTTTATTTTTTAGACTTATTATCTATAACCCATATCAGTATCTCAACTATAGCTGCAATTACTAACAGATTGTTAAGAAAGATATTTTTACAAAATAACAAAGTCAGAATAATTGCTGGGCGATTTTCTTGAAATTTAGCCATGCAACTTCTATATAATTTAATTACTTGATGAAACACCCTATACCAAGGGATTTTAAATTTGAATTTAAATTTCATTGATTTAAATTTAAAAAAATTAAAAAATAGTTTTTAAAATTGACAAACTTCTGTTTGTCCCGACTTATAAAGAACTTAGTAGATGAAATCTACCTAATATAAAACAGTTTATTTTAAATAGTAGTTCTTTTTTTGTATTGTTTTTTTTGTAATTTAAAAATTTTAAATTCATTATATGCAATCAATAACTTTTACTTGTGAAACAATAACGCCGATGTTTTTAGCGGGTGCTGATGGTACTACGCCTGAATTGCGTGCGCCTTCAATAAAGGGAGCTTTGCGGTTTTGGTGGCGGGCTATGAATGGGCATTTGTCTCTGGAAGATTTAAGAAGAATCGAAGGAGAAATATTTGGAAGTACAAATCAGAAAAGTAAAATTATTATAATTGCTAATGAACAACCTAAAACAGTTAGTGAAAATGAAATGCTTCCTCATAAAACAGATGAACGTCACCGTTCCCCAAAATCATCTTTTAGCAACGGAAGTATTTTAAATATTCAATTAAGAATGTTTAATACAATTGATTTAGGAAGTAGTTTAAAATTTACAGTTGAGCAATTAAAGAATCTATTTACTTTAACAGCAACTCTTGGCGGTTTCGGGAAACGTAATCGTAGAGGTATGGGAAGTTTTAAAATTGTAAATGGTGCTACTATGCCCAGTTCACTGCAAGATATAGAAACTCTTTTAAATTCTGTTGTGCTAAAAAAAGACTTGAATAAAAAATTTATCCTAAATAGCCATTCAAATACTATTGAAATTCAAAAAGATATTGAGTCCTTAAAAGATATAAATCACTATCCAACGATTCAACAAATAGAAATTGGGAAAAACATTAAATCACCTAAAGAGATAGGACTTGCTACTCATAATGTGAAAATCGAAAGTAATGAATATCAATATAAAGCAACAATTGGTGCAGGGAATCCTCGTTTTGCATCACCTGTTTACGTTTCAATATTGGCAGATAATAAACCTATAATTACTACATTAAAAACTGTTCCTCCAGAAAGAAACCAACGAGACTTTAATATTAATATTCAAACAACACTCAAAAATAGAATTCTTTAGTATGAAACATCTTTTTCTTTTCACAATTGGACCTGTACAATCTTTTATCGCACAAGCGAGGAAGACGCAAGACTTGTATGCAGGAAGCCAAATATTAACTAAACTTATCAAAAAAGCAATTGCTGAAATACCTAAAGAACAGCTTGTTTTTCCTCAAAATACTGAGGGGTCTTCTTTACCCAATCATTTTTTAGCGGTTGTTGATAATCCTGAAAATAAACTCATAGAATTAGGTGATAAAATTAAAAAAAGTGTTAGTAAAGAGTGGGAGCAATTGGTTGTTAATCCCATGATGAAGTTGGCTTTAAAAATAGCGGAAACGCAAAATGTAGAAATCTCATTTAAGGGAGGCATACAACAACAAATTGATAATCATCTTGAAATATATTGGCTTTTTGAACCTATTGATAAAGAAGATTATAAAACGGCTTATGACAATATTCAAAAGAATTTAGCGGGATTAAAAAATATACGTCCATTTAAGCAATTTAATAATGGTTTGGGTGAGCGGGGTCGAAAATGTAGTTTAGATGGGCAACGGAATATCAAATTTTATAGAAAATCAGAGAAGCAAAAAGATATAAAAGACAATAGTGTTATTAAAAAAAATTACCTCTTTGATAATGATAACTTGATTATTGAGTATGAAAATAAGGTGTTACCGCATCGCCTTATGCGACCCGGTGAAGGATTAAGTGCTGTTAGTTTTGCTAAAAGATATTTTCAAGAAGAATTTGGAATGGAGGAAGAAAAACCAGAATTTGATTCAACAGCTGATATTGCTCTTTTAGACGTTATTGATTTTTGGAAAAGAAATTATAAAGATGAATTAAAGGAATTTAAACAATCTTTTAAAAATAAAGATTTCAATGCTCAATTATATTTTGAAGACAGTTACAACGATAGCTATTTCAAAAAACAAGGATACGCTGGGTTAGTTAATGAAATACCTAAGTTAAAAATGAAACTTGATAACCTCACAAGATATGCTAAAGAGAATGATTTACATCTTTCAAAATATTACGCAGTTCTTACTTTTGATGGCGATTCTATGGGTCAATGGTTGTCTGGTAATTCTGATTATTTAAAAGATGGTGAAGATTTAAGAGGTTTTCAAGTAGAAATGTCTAAATCATTGGGAAAATTCGCTGAAAAAGCAAAATCCTATTTAGATGCAGACAATCGAGGAAGAAGTGTTTATGCAGGTGGGGATGACTTTTTAGGTTTTGTTAATTTGAATCATCTCTTTCAAGTCGTTTCAACATTACAACATGATTTTGAGATTGATGTTTCTACACCCCTCAGTATTCATGCAAAAGAGGGTAAAAAATTAACCTTTTCTGCGGGTATAAGTATCGCTCATTATAAAGAACCTTTGAGCTTAGTTTTATCTAAAGCCCGAGAGATGCAGAAAAAAGCAAAAGAGGTTCCTGATAAAAGTGCTTATGGCATTGGGGTTATAAAAGCATCTGGAGAGACAGAAGAAACTATTTGGCGTTTTGCTGATGATAGCTTAGGGAAGTTACAACAATTGACAGAAGCCTTGCGTGATGAAAAAGTATCTAATACATTTATAAAGAATTTTGAACGTGAATTTTTACCTCTTACAGATTCAGAAGGTGAAAAATTGTCTTCTATCAGTTATGGTCTTTTGCGTTGCGAATTTGAGCGACTTATGCTTAAAAATGTAAAAAAACAAGACAAAGAAGATATTAAACAATTAGCTGAAGATATTTGGTCAAAACTTTATCGCTCAAATAATCAAGCAACGACATTAAGCAATTTTTTCAAAGCTCTTTCTATATGCGATTTTTTACATAGAAGCCTTCATCCTAAATCTAAAAAAACTTTAATAAATGTCTAACAATTTAATAGTAGAAGCTGCCGACACGCTATTTTTTCGAGATGGACGACCATTTACTATGGGTGAAGATTCTCAAGCGGGAGGAGTATCTATTCCACCTCCGAGTGTTTTACATGGTGCATTAAGAACCGCTTTTATTGCTTCAAATGCGTCTAATCAATTAAGTTTAGAGAAACTTATTGAACTTAGTGAGCCGCTTGTTTTGCAAAGATTATGGTTACATGATGAAAGCGAAGATAATTTTTATTTACCAATGCCTAAAGACGTTGTTGTTGCAGGTATCAAGAAGGATGAAAAAGTAGAGATATTGCAATTAGAAGATACCCCTCAGTATTCAAGTAAAAAAACGCCTAAAATGCTGGTTTTTAAGCCGAAAGATGATAAAAGACCTAAACTCATTGAAGAAGAATTTCTTATTTGCAAGCAAGTGTTTAGAAATTATTTAAATGGAAACTTTGAAAGTATTAATGTACAACCGCTATCAAATTTCGTACAGATTGAAGCTAAAATAGGGATTGGAAGAAATAACGATACTCGATTAGCGGATAATGGAATGCTTTATCGGGTACTTCAAACAAGACCTAAAAAAGATAATCAATCATTAAGTTATGCCATTCAATTTGAAGGCATTGATTTACCGCCTAATACTTGTTTACAGTTGGGCGGTGAAAAAAAAGTTGCTTTCACAAAATTAAATAGCAAAACACTAAGTATTGACTGTCCAGTTTTAAATAATAATGAGTGTCGTTTTAAAATTTACCTTTCTACCCCTGCGTATTTTGAAAGTGGTTGGGAACCTACTAATCTTCTCTCAAAATATAATCTCAATTTAATAACAGCAGTGGTAGGAAAACCTTTACAATTAGGTGGTTGGGATGTCCAAATTGGAGAACCTAAACCTATGTGGCAAGCAGTTCCTGCGGGTTCAGTTTATTATGTCGAAGCACAATCACCAAAAGATGCTGAACTAGCAGCCAAAAATATTCATGAAACTTCTATTTCTGATAACCTCGAATGGAAAGTGAAAAACAAAAACCGAAACTTTGATTTAAGAAAACAAGGATTTGGTATTGCTTACATCGGAAGAATATAAACGATGCAAAAAAAAATAATTACAACAGTTGGGACTTCGTTTTGGTTAAATTATCTTAAAGCAACTAAGAAAAACCCTAATAAAACACTTGAAGAAACACCTTATTCTAAGGACAAATGGAAAGAATTATATGAAGAAGATATTAAGCCAGCTAAAGAAAGACTCCTAAAATGGGCAAAAGAAGAAGGAAATGAGAATGTCTGTGCTGAAATTGCCAGTTTGTTAAAAATTCAAGAAGAGATAAAAGAGGAGGTTGTAGTATATTTGATTTGTACTGAAACCATTTTATCAAGACTTTGTGCGGAATGTATTCAAGAATGGTTTGAAAAACGAAAAGATGAGTACCCCTCAGTATCTTTTGATAAAACCCTTAACGTTATTGAAGGATTACAAGTAAAAAATCGTTTAAAATTTGAACGAGAGGGACTAATAGGTTTGCTAAACGAAATAGAAAGAATAGCACAAAATGGAGAATATTGGAATGACTGTGCTTTGAATATAACAGGTGGATATAAAGCTGTTATTCCATTTTTAACAATTGTTGGTCAAGTCA